>JAIUMT010000020.1 GCA_022565415.1 Balneolales bacterium
CCTCCAAGATCGATATCAATATATTCATTCTTAAATGAAATGGATTGGTTGTGCTTTATCAGTTCAATATTTGAAGCACCCAGCCGTGAAATAATTCGTCCGATATCGTTGCTTTGTGCCTGAGGGTGATTCCTCCAATATTCTAGTACGGTTCGAAGTGTAACATCAAAATAGCCTTGTGTCACATCATGATAATGAACACAAGCATTGATAACATCAAATATTTCAGAATCGATTTCAATCGGATGATTGGCTGCATATTTATTGATGGTGGAAATATCACTTCCTTCGTGAAATCGGCTTAATCTCCCCTCAATTCTAGCTATTTCATTCTGTACATGGCGAAAAACAGCATCAGCATCATCTTCATCGAATCCAGGCAGCACAATATTGCATCGTGTGCCCATAGCGTAGAAACTGGTATGTGCAACGTTTGGCATAGGCTAAACCTTCTGAGGTATTATATATGTATGGAGGCTGTCGGGATTTACAGGAGAATGTTGTTCGGCTGACTGATATGCGGCCTGAATGAACGCCAACGCGTTCAGGCTCTCCTCACCAGACACCGGGGGTTGAAGTCCGCGCTCCATTTGAGCAATAATTTGTTTGTATTGCTCAGTATGATGGCTATTCGTAAATCCGGCCAATGGACTAGAGGAGCCTCCAGAGACAACCTTTTCAGCAGCTTTACCGGCTTCATCCTGATTATATCCCTCCGCATAAATCTGCATAACATCGCCGTCTAAAATGACGGTTCCCTCAGTACCGTGAAACGCAATTTTCCTATTTTGAGAGGGGGTGATTGAGGTTGATGCTTCAAATGTGCCCAGCGCACCATTTTTGAATCGCATTGATGCAACCAGGTTATCTTCTCCTTCAATATTATCGTGTGTGAGCGTTGCTTTAAAAGCACAAACTGATTCCACAGGACCAGCTATCCAAAGCATAAGATCGACGGTGTGGATGCTTTGGTTAATCAGAGCACCCCCTCCATCCAGTTTCAAACTGCCTCGCCAGGGTGCATTTTGATAATATGCCTGATCACGAAACCATTTTACAGAAGCACTTATCATTACAAGCTCACCAATTGTGCCATCGTCGATAACCTGTTTTAACTTTCGTACCTCGGCAATGAATCGGTTCTGATAAATAACAGCCAACTGAACATTGCGATCTTTACAGTATTCTACGAGCTTTTTACCCTTTTCAATATTTACCTCCAACGGCTTCTCAATCACGAGGCTCTTGCCGTAATCAGCGGCTTTCAGGCCGTAATCAAGATGAGTTCCATTCGGCGTACATAATACCACAGCGTCCAGATCATCGGCTAGAAACGCATCATAGTCTGTGTAGCCCTTAATATTAAACTTCCGACAGAACTTCTGCAGATTTTGCGCTGACCTGCTACAAGCAGCAACCAATTCAGCACGGCTGGAGCTTCGAATTGCCTCCGCATGAACTGTCGCAATAGTTCCGCAACCAACAATGCCAAATCTGTATTTTTGTTTATCTGCTGTCATCATTTTCAGGAAGTTTGAAACCTATTTAGTGGAGAGTACTTCCTCATATTGCTCAGGTTAGTAAGAATTTACTTTAATAATTGCTGGGTAGTTGTAAAGTTATCTTAACTGTTAGATATATTTTCTATTGGGATTCTCCACCAAATTATTTCTTCTTTTTTTTGGGGCGGGGGAGAATTTTATAACTGACTGTGAACTCCTATTTAACAATTATGCTGACACCAGGCGGATACGCATAATCATTCCAGAGATTGTCAATCAGATCTGCATCTGGTTCCCCGTCGCTAGTTACAATTCGGAACTTGGTCACGTATGGTATACCAGGTTGAATACTCATATCACCCATTTGGGTTGGTGCGAAGTTAAAAAATGGTTCTGAAGGATGAATACGTGCGGGCTGAGGGAATCGATAGTTAATCGGATGTCCCATTATGGCAAATCCAGCCAGATTGTCGCCAATATAACCGCCCATGTGTACCCACCTGGCACGTTGTGCATTTCCGTCTCTTCCCAAACCCTCCGAAGTCAGGAAATCAGACTTTAAGGGATCATCCCATTCTTTATTTCCTCGGAAACCTATGCCGCCATATCGGTATTCCGGCAATAGTAGAGGTCGATCCGTATTGGTAGTTTGCGTAACAATGATGTCAAAAATGTGATAGGGTTGGGCTGCATCCAGAGGAGAAGCATATACCCTAACTTCCCATAATTCATTAAGTGCAATTTTTGGCTCATCACCTGTTAAATCGAAATAGCTGTGCCTGGAAAAGAACCCTCCTGTTACTGGACCTTCCCAAAAATGAAGCAATGTATCGATATCTACCCTGCCTGAGTTTCGATGCAGGTTCCAAAAATCGGGGTTACTACCATCAAATAGTGTATTAGTCCATGCCGACCATATTCCTGCATGATGCGGATGTTGCTGAGCGTTTAAGTGATTCGTCAATTCATGACCAGCTGGAGAAAAGATTGGGTGAATATAACCTCCACGTTTATATCGCTCATCCAGTTCCTCGGGTGGAGAATTTTCTCCGTAAAAATAGCGTAAAACCGACCCGGTAAATGTCACAAATTCGATAGTCGTCTTATCTTTCTTAATCGATACAGCATTTTCCCCAATTGATAAGTGTGGTGCCGAGTCCTGCTGTTGTTGTGAATGAGATTCTTTATGGATTTCAAATTCAGCCGTATGCTGAGCATCTAGTGAAGGCAGAATAAACCATCCGGTATTATCTTGATCAACCTGGAGTGGTAATATATCCCCACCTTGACTAACCAGGGAATAATTACCGGGCTCAATTGGTGTGGGCAAGCGAAAATCTACTACAGTATTCTTACGATCGAAGGCACCTGCATCGACTTGAACTTTAAATAACTGAGCATGTAAAACGGGAACAGTTACTATGAAATTCAGAACAATAATCGCTGATATTAACCTCAGGCGTTGAATCTTATTCATTATGCATAATCGATTTTTTCAAAATAGTTGAGCTTTTATACATCGCATACTTTAGAACAACGACGCATCTGGCTAAACTGGGTTAATAGTCAAACAACCCAAAAAGACACCTCAGTCCAAAAAATCTAAAACTATACATAGTTCATTGGTCTGAGGGGTACATTTCTGGTGAGGGGTCACTAAATGCGGGGCTCCCATCCCGGCTCATAACGACGACCCCACAGGCTCATTGCCTCAGAATCACCTATAATACGGCCGTTACGTGGATCTAAATTCAGAGAGCGTCCAACATATTGGGATATGTTAGCCAGATGCAGGGCTTTAACCGATATTTGTCCCTCATCAATTGGTGAATTAAGTTTTTCACCTCTTGTAATTGCCTTGGCGAAGTTATCGATATGCAGGTCGGTCATATCCCCACCACCAACTGTATCAAGTGCATCTACTGCTTCACCTACTTTCATTTTCTTGATTTCTTTGTTCTCCATATCATAAACAATGTATCCACTACGATCGATCATGATGGTTCCTTTTGTACCGTGAATTGTGGTACCTCTGCCCCTTTCGTAGAACTGAAAACCATTGGCGCTACGTCCTTCCCAGTTTATAAGTTTACCCTCTCCAAACTCAAAATTAACATTCTGCGTATCGTAGAATTCCCAATCGTCGTCGAAAGCGTATCTACCGCCTGCAGAACTGATGCGTGTTGGATGCGTAACACCGAGAGCCCAACGGGCGATATCGTACTCGTGAGTACCGTTGTTTAACGCCTCACCTGTACCCCACTTCCAGAACCAGTGCCAATTATAATGAATAACATTATCACGATAGGGTGTTCTTGGGGCTGGACCTTGCCATAGTTCATAATCTAACCACGCCGGGACGGGGGCTATTTTACCTCTGCCGATGGTATCGCGTGGATTTGCATAAAAGGCTTTAGCATAATAAGGCTCGCCAATAATACCGTCAGCAATATCTTTCATTGCCTGAATCGATTCGGGCGCAGATCGTTGCTGGTTACCCATTTGCACAACTTTTCCGTATCGCTGGGTGGCTTGAACAATAAGATCTGCTTCTGCAGGGTTATGACTACCTGGTTTTTCAACATACACATGTTTACCGGCTTTTAACGCCATAATAGTAGCTGCCGTATGCCAGTGGTCGGGTGCGGCAATAACCAAAGCATCTACATCAGGGTCTTCCAGGGCTTTTCGGAAATCGGTCCCGGTTTCCGGTCGACGACCTTGTTTTTCAGCAACGCTATCTGCCAAACCTGCCAATGGACGACTGTCCACGTCAAAAAGGGATTTTACATGGGTGCCTTTGACCTCGGCAAATGTGTTAGCCAAAACAGAAGCACGACTTCTGGCGGCCATTACAGCAACGTTTACACGATCATTCGCACCAAGAACTGAGCCCTTAGCCATGCTGAACGGTCCCGCGAGACCAATTCCGGCACCTAAAACTGCAGATTTTTTCAAGAAATCCCGACGGCTTACATTTTTTATAGACATAGTTTAATCTCCGATAAAATTAACAGACTAATTAGAAATTGACTTAAAACACTACCTTGATGCATTTTGAAGAGCCATCTCTCTGGCATGCGTAGTGATATAATATTTCGCGATCATATTTGGCACTTCCCAATCAGGCAAAGCTCCTTGTCTCAGGTACTGGAAAAATGATTGAGCAACCATACCGAAATGTGCTTCATGACCATAATGAAATTCATCAGGTATCTGAAGTTCCCATCCGTCGGACACCTCAGTGTATCCAGCTCCCGGATACTGCTGTTGCAATCTCGACATCATAGCATTGAAAGCTGGTTGCAATTCCTGCATCGTAACTCCGTCTGCCGGTTCTACATATACCGTCGCCCGATAGTTCTGCTCCATACCTTGTCTTACGACTAGATTAGACTTTGTACCGCGAATCATGGTAAAATGTGTATCATTGCCACCTTCTGGTGCTTCATAGTCCCACTGTACGCCAACTCTTACATGATGACCGTTGAGGAGATAGTCAATTTCTCCATTACTATATAGTGGCAGATTGCCACGTGAGTTCAACTGATCGCGGAGGTATTCAGGGAACTGAGATTCACCGGTAATGCGCTCAAATTGCGGTCGGGTCACCATAGTGTACCATCTGCGGGCATCAAGCAGCGTCACATCTTCTTCGTAATTGATGATTTGATCGGGGAAAGCTACCCACATCGATAAGTCAACCAGGTGTACTGTTACATCAACAATTCCTTCGCCTTGTTGCCGCACATCAAAATACCAGGGTGGACGTTGAAGCGGAGATCCGGCTACATACTTAAACAAGTGGTGAATACTCTCCTTGAATATGGCGGGTTCATCTTTAGAACCTACAACCAGTTCACCAAACAGTTCCTTTTCCTGCATCAACTTTCGCATAACACCGGAGGTAACCTCACGACGCTCCGTCATAATATCATACAAGAGTACATCATTCTGTTCAGCTTGTTGGAAGGCATCTCGCAACAACTCCCATCCTTCTGTATCAATTGCCATTGGCTTATCAGAAAGAACATTAATCCCCCTGTTGAGGGTGCGGTGTATATAACTGGTTTTCAGACGATTATTACCCGCTGTTACCATTACATTACCCAACCTTGTGTTCAACATACGGTCGAGATAGTTGGAACCAGTAAATATATGGGAGACCCAGTTTGTCGGTTCATCTGAACGGTTATTGAAACCCTCTATCCTCGACATGTGTAACTCAAGATCCGGGCCATCAGGCGCGAAAATAAAGACATTTTCATCTAAGTCGGGAATGGAGTTTTTTTGGATTAAAGCCGCATGAAAATGACCAGGATTTAGTGTCATCAATCTAAACTTTTCAGGCTCAGCAGGCTCTTCATGATTACTGCATCCAAAAGCGAAAAGGGCGACGCCCATTATCGGTAAAAAAGTTCTGGCAATTTTTTTAAAAATCATTTCTTATTCCAGTGATTTCAGGTTTGTTCTGCATAGAGAAATATCTGACTATATTCGCGTGAGTTTTACACCAAAATAACGCATTTTGACCCCACTTAATCGGTAACTAAATATAATGTTCTACTACTAGATAACAAATAAAAATCGCTTCCAGAAAGCATTATTTACACGAATAAACACATGTCATAAAGCTTCCTGTTTACACCAAGTAATGCGAAGGTTATCGATTACATTTCAACTTCTGTATTTTCAATTTACAGATTTGATTATCGTAGTTGACTTAAATGAGGTTTCACTATGATTATTACACATTTAATTGGTAAATAATCAGTTAAAACTATTGCGCTAAAGTTATGTTGTCTGGCTTCAATTTCGAATGAAAGGATTATTACCAGATTGGATGTCCAGAGGCATATTTTCGGAAGTTACCGAGCCGTGTATTCTGAATTCATTTCCACTTACAGGACCTTTCAATATCATATCAAAATCACCCTTGACGAAGTCTCTGCGAATTTCGGTAATGGTAAACGTACCGGATTGCGACGCTAACCGCTCCTCTGGATCCGTTCCATCAAACATACACAGCATTGCGGTTCGTACATTTTCGTCGTCTTTAACATCATAGGTACCTGGACCCGGGGCAACACTGAAATTCAGCATATGTATTACGCAACGACTAGGGCTTTCGACTCCCATAGTAATGGTGTAGCTTGATGGAGTCATTACAAGCTCTGAGGTGCCTGTATAGTTTACAGCTTCATCACCCATTTCTACGGTAAACTGAAATACATATGTCGAAACATTTGGTTCATTAGCCAGCCCTTTCGTTGCGGCCAAAAATGCAGCCATAAATATAAAAAGTAATATTTTACTGAGCTTCATTATGTGTGTTGTTGAGTTAATGTGTGAGTTTTCAGCAACATAAAACGTTTTACTATAAAACGTTAGTACTACTTAGGCACGATTGAGATGTTCAAGTTCATCATACGATAACGATACTTCCGACACATCTAGCCATGTAGTGAGGTATTATTATCATTCTGTGCATGCCATCAGATACCATTATTGCGCCGGCTCATTTTAAAATTAGATATTGTACTGTAACCGAATTGCCTTCATAATACAAATTGAAGGTGTGAACTACTCGGCTGTTATACTTAGAATGTAAGCCCGGCTCTCTGGTAAGCGTGCCACAACATCAGGATGACCATCTTCGATGAAGAAATACTCGATATTGGTATCCATTGCTGCTCTAAGTACACTTGGGAAATCTACCTGACCGGTACCCAATATTACATCATTCTCAATGGGTGTACCGCCAGTGAGGTCACCCACCACACCTTTTTTCAAGTCTCTGAGATGCATTAAGCGGAATCTTTCAGGATATCGTTGCAATAACTCTACGGGGTCATGACCAGGGTGAACCACCCACATCACATCCATTTCGAAGCTTACATAATCAGGATTCGTGTTTTGAACAATATAATCGAACAAGGTGCCATCTTCGTGAGGAACAAATTCAAACCCGTGATTATGATAACAGAACTGGATGTCATAATTGCGTAAGAAACGTCCTGCGTTATTGAAATGCCCTACCGCTTCGCGAGCCAATTCCAGGGTAAACATCCCGTCACGCGGAATATTTGCTACCCTCACAATCTTTGCACCCAAAGTAGTGGCATCATTGGCTATTTGTTCCAAGTCGTTGATGATGCCATCATAGCTCACACCAAAAGATACGGCTACCATACCTCGCTCATCCAGAAGTTGTCGAAGCTCGGCAGCTGTTAACCCGAACAGACTAGAAAACTCAATTTTGGTGATGCCAATTTCTTTTAGCATATCAAGTGTTCCGGGTACATCCTCTGCAAACTGATTGCGAAGCGACCACGATACTATACCGGGATCAGGTACGATGGACTCATGCTGTTGGGATGTTGCTTGCTGACATCCTATAGTTGACATAAAAACAACGGCCAGCATGGCTATTAATGTGATTTTACTTGATGTACTTTTCATTGTTGCGTATTAGTTAGTGTAAATTATTATCTGGTTGTAAAGATTTGATTGACTTTTCAGTTCTGTTTTAATTTCCTAAGCAACTATATTGCAGAAGGTTATCCAATTCAACAGTTTAGTTTTTCATTCTACTCAGCTCTTCCATGGTATAAAATCTCATGTCGTTATCTTTCATATAGTCAAAAAGAGCAAATAGGGTATTATATTCCGTCTGATTACGATCGGTAAACTCAGCTACGGTTTTATGTCCAAACAATATTACGATTTTGTTCTTCTCTCTGGCATATTCCAATAGTGATAGCAGGTACTCTATGTGATAGTCATCGCGATGACTATCAATTCCCCTGCCAAAAACAAGATTACTTCCGTTATAGAACCCGCGAAAGTTTTCAACATCTGGATTCCCGCTGGTGGTTCCACGAAGAAGTTGGAACCTCTCAAGCAGAAGGGTATCTAATTGGTCATTTCGATTTCCATAAGGATAGGCAAATGTTGTGGGTAAAAAGTTATTCTGCTCCATAACACTCATCATCGGTCTAATTTCATAGTCCAAATATGCCTCCACCCCGTTTTCGGCAATATAGTCTACTCCACGAATATGGTGATACCCATGAGCTGCAATTTCATGCCCATCAGCTTCCAGGCGGTGAAGCTTTGCAATTTCCTCCTCACTGAAACGATGAAATCGAGATAAATAAAAGGTCACCTTCCAACCGTACTCTCTGAAAACCTCGTTGGCTTCGTACCATTCATTGATATACGTATCATCAAACGACAGCGCGATTCCGGGCTGAAGCGGCTCTTGCGCTTGAACGATGTCGTAGGGCATCATAAACGACATGAATGCGATTATAAGCAAGGTCGATATTTTCATTTAAAAATTGGTTATTGCAAGTTTGATGAAGCTGCTTATTGATCCGTTCGCGTGAAATGAACTGTTCTATCAGTTCCAGCCGGAATCATCAGACTCACGTTTTCTGAAGTATCTGTTAGAATCTGTAGTTCGTTTCCCTGATCGTCCCGAGCTAGGGAAATACGATATGGCAAATGCAACTCAACCGTTTCTGTACTTGATATGACGAATGAGTTGTCATTAAACATGACATTTGCTCCTATTTTATTATTTTGCGAGCGAATTTGATAACCATTCCATCCTAAAGAGGTACCGTGTCCAAGATACAGATACTCAATCTGGAGATCGGTATTTAGTGCAACGACGCCAAAATGTCCTTCTAGATGACCTTTGCCGATATCACTCGGAGTATTGCTCCCGGTGTTATTTATACCTACAGCCCCATCAGGTCTATCATCACTTGCAACGCCATACCTAGTGGATTCGCTACCGTTACTTCCGGTATACTTTCGGACATTCGCCAGCACATCCGGAGTATCCGATTGCAGGATAACTTGCCGGGATCCATCGCGGTTTTCAACTTCCAAAGCTACAAGTGAGGCCGCGGTTTCAATGCGACGTACCGACTCTACAGAGTACCCATCCCCCCCTCTGTATGGCTCGTAAATTACAGCAAAGGGTTCATCCCAGGCAGCTTCGGGTCGATGAATAATAGTCTTGGGTGTCGGGAGATGATTAATCGGTGTGGGCGCTGTTCGAGTACGCGGACCTGTAGCCGTGAAAATTTTATCGGCAGGCTGTAAAGGGGTGAGCATTTGCATGAACACATCCTCACCGGTCTCCTCTAACTTGAAAACTGAGATCGCATTTTCGGTAGGTACCTTTGTAGTATTGATATTCTCGAACCAACCCATGCCCGACTGACGGTCCGGCTGGTAGGGGATTACCCCTGGTTGCATGGCCAGTTCTTCACGAGAAGCATTATGAAGAGTAAGTCTGTGACCGATATTATGATATAGGTAATCGTTGCTGATTTGATTATCGGAGCGGTAAATATCCACATAATAACCGGTATCGGAGGATGTTCGGATGATAGCCATGGCCCGTTGCTGCAAGGTTTGGGTGGAAGGCTCGAGGTAATCAGTTTCAGTGAAGGATATATATGGTGAAACGCCATTTTGTGCTGTCAGGGGTTCCATTGCCGACAGGTTGATTTCACCCATATGTTTTGCGCCACCGCTGCCGGTGAAGGGAACGGACGGCTCAGATGCTCCCGCGGCAATGACCGTATTATGGGCTGCAAATGTGGCCAGATAGTGAACAAAAACGGAGTCTTCGTATGTGGAGGCTATGCCGGGATCTGCGCCCAAAATATAGCCTCGACCGTATAGTTCCATAGCCATCCCATTGGCGTGATTGTGATTATACGTGGCACCCTGAACATAGTACATCAGACCGGTTTCCTGATCGGTTCCGTTGCGATGACCGTATAATCGGGCAAAATCGAGAGAAAACGTGCGGTCCCACTCAAATGTAGTTATTCCTACATCGGGTAGATCGGCCAGATAGGTGAGCAGTCCGTACCAGCCAGAGCGTGACCGATCGTATAACCCAGCGTCAATGAGTCGATTCAGACTTCCCATGAGCCCCGGCAGTAGGTCCGGTGCATATTCGGATGCGTATCGTATTGCTATTTCCAGGTTACGCGGAGATTGATTCCGCCGCCCACCGATATCACCGTACCCCATCAGCTGAAGGTTGGGAAAAGAATAGCGTAACATAGCATATGAGGCCTGAAATAATGCGGGATGGTCTTCAAAAACCCGGTAACCGTTGTTTTCAACCGGTACTGCCGCCATCAGCAGATCTCCCACAGGCATATCGTGGTAACCGGCATTCTCTTTCCAGTGGCCGTCATCTGTGAAATGCGTTGACAGAGTAGTTGGCAGGCCCAGCTGCCCCCATCTGCCGTCTATCGTATCACGTTCCAGATAGAAAGAAAGGTAATAATCTCGCAATTCAGCATCATCCAGTGAAAGTGCATTGTAAGTAAGAGTGGTAGTCTGGGCGGCATACCAGTTATTGGTAATAAATCCTCTCAACTTAGTCGTTTTGGCCAGCTTTTCGAAAACAGGTTGAAAGTATCGGGTTTCGTATCCGGCTTCATCCATGTACAGCCGCACAAAATCATAGGCAACAGCCAGATCGTCGTAGTTTCGGTCGCCCAGAGATTGTATGCAGAACAGGCCGTTTCGTCCGGCTCCTTCTACCGGATCCTGATAGTACGCCCCGCGTGCCCACTGAAATAAAATATCTGAGGTAAACTGCGCAAAATGCTCCTCCCCGGTGAGCCAATACAAAACGGCAGACTGCACAGCGAGATTATTGATTCGTCCATTCACATTTCCCGTGAATAATCGAGGTTCGGCATAACTCCACTCTCCAGACGGACCGGAAGACTGCATATACCAGAGCGATTCGGTATCGTAGGGATTGACATCTTCGAGCGGAGGCATCCGATAGCGGTATCCATCTGGCGCAACCGGTGGGCGTTTATGCGTAGTTACGCGAACGGTCGGATATGGGGCATTGCCACTCCAATCTATCAACTCGGTGCCCTCAGGGTCAGATATGTGTTTAGTGTAATGGGCACCGGGTTCCCAGTTCATCTGGTAACGCGATAATATCCATTGGGGATCGGTCTGATGCCGTTTTACAAGTGGAGTAACCGTTTCAACCATATCGTGGTATATAGATGCGGCCCAGTCCCAGTTTGTGATTTTCGCATTAATCTCTTCCTTATCGGCGTTCGATACCAATAGACGCGGAAAAGGTGATTCGGTGGTGTCATGATTAAGCCCGGGTATTATTGCTGTTAAACTAACCGGCATCAATATTAAAAAAACAAACGAAAACATCTTTTGACACATGGAGACACGTATTAGGGTAGATTAGGCAAGGCTAAGAACGGCATCTATTTCAAAAGTGTCACGGGTAATGAATGATATTGCCCAGACGCCTCAATTTTAACGATATATACTCCAGATGCAAGGTTGCTTGCATCCACTGTAACAGTATGACGCCCGACATTACGAAATCCGTGGTTTTGAAGTAAGACTCTTTCTCCCAAACTGTTGTAAAGATGCAACCGCACATCAGAAGCTTGCTCCAGATCGTACACAACCCGGGTTGTGGGATTGAAAGGGTTTGGGTAGTTACCTATCAATTGAATGCCGGCCGGGATATCTAGCGACCCTCGCTCATCAATTGAGAGCGGCTCATTCGGCGTTATCGTTATTGTGTACACTAGCGAATCGCTTGCCGTTATGTGTACAGGTATTACATTTAGCCCCGACCCAATAGATCGTAGACTGAGGCTTTCAATTGATGTGATCGATTCGGGATTGTCAATTTCTATGCGGAGTTTTTCGTAACCCAGGCGACCAAGTTGAATAAGTTGAATGGTGCCACGGGCTTCATCAATTCGTAACTCTAGCGCACTGCTCACTACCAAGGGCAGAATTTCTTTGAAGGAACCGTTATGAGTAACCTCTACTTTTATCTCGTCCTGGTCGAACGTTAGTTTTTTGGTTCCGAGACCCGAAAATATTCCGGTTGAACCAAGTGGATACGAAATCTCCAGCAATTGACCATCCAAATCGCCCACACCTGCTTCCGGTTCAAATGGCACACCATCTAGTGTGTAAACGGCCTCCAGGGGCAGAGCTTCCCATGGCGAAACGACGCGATTGTTAATGGTAAAGGTTCCCCAAGCGGCATCATTTGAGCGACTCTGTGATTGAATCAAAGTTCCAGCTACCGGACTCCAAAGCAATCCCAATCCATACCGCTGCTGGTCCTGCTGCTGTGCTCCGGCGCTGAAAGCAGCATAATAGTCTTCCTTGCGCACGTAAGTTGTTTCGAAATAGGTAAGATTATCTACCCGCTGCTGAATAAAATTGTCGGATGCCAAATAAGGCAAATTTTGTACGGCCTCCTGGCGTTGCACTTCAGTTGGATTCCAGCGATAATGGTCTCTGTGCAGAAAAGCATATGCGCTATACCCGCTGAAATTTCCAACCTGTAGCGATGGGATGTTAGTCCAGTTGGATGTAACCCTTTGTCTGACCGATGCCAACCGTTCCTCGGCCTCTTCCTGTGTTACGTTGAATGCGCGGGCTAGTGGAACTACCTCGCTGAGCGGCGATTCGAGCCTGCCGAGGATATTGCGCGACTGTCGAGACTGAATAGAAGAATGGAGCACGAAATTGATGCCATCTGGCTGCAGTACAGCATTATATGACAGCCAATCGATAAATTTTGCATGCTCTTCGGCATAATGTGCTGCCAATTGAGGATTATGACGTACATAATGCCAAGCCATGAGTACATTGCTGTGATGCGTTCCGAAAGCATAGCTCCAGTCGGGACCGAACTGCTCATAAAAATACCCGGCCGGACTTTGAAAATCGTTTAAACTGGTTTCCAATCTGGCTTCGAAAGCTTCTCGCAGTTCACTATCATCGGGATTTAAACTCAAATGCGAAAGGGCACCCGTGAATGCATTTCCGTACTGATTCGAAAATCGAATACCGTGATTATATAGCGATTCACTCGAAAAAACTACCATCAGCGCCTTTCTGTTGGCTAGCTTAACCTGATCGTGAATTGTAGCATCTATTGGGGGTCCGTCTTCGAGAAGTTCCAGCGTTTTACCCATGAATTTTGTGGCAAAAGCTGTAGCAGCCAGATTCCATCGATTAACACCATATTCGCTGAATCGTCCGTCTGTATTTTGAATACTGACCCAAAAGCTAAGGGCGGCTTCGAGTATCTTGCGTAAATCTTCGTTGGCGTAGTATGGGTTCCACTCCTGTTCCTGAGTATAAAACCATGCCAGCGTGGTGATACTCTCCATAATACGGGCATTATACGGCTCGTTATCAACCGCATTTCTCCAGACAACTATGTCGATGAATCCCTTATTTGGATCATTTGTGCGCACCGCATTCGCCACGCGGTGAAAATGTGCCAAATAGTAGTTGATATCGTAATCAGGACCTTGTGAAACTGGACGATCGATGAGCCAGTCTCCAATTGAATCTGGTGATATTCTCGACATGTTAACAGATGGCAACGGATTCCAGCCTGATTGAGATGATATGGCAGTTTGTTTATCATGGTAACTACCAACCGTTGGTACAGTGAGTATCCTTACATCACTATCAGCAGATGATTGAGCCAGTATTGACGTTGTTGTATTTGTAACAACTACGAAGGTAATTAAGAATGGTATTAGGAAATAACGCATAAAATAACTGTTTGAAATGATGTTAACGTGCCAATATGCAACCGTTCGGTTCATTAAACTAAACGGGTAGTCGCTGAATCAATCTGACCAAAGTGTATCTGCAAAATCCATGTAGTAAGTCCAGTCCTGAAGGGTGAGGTTATGGATGCCCGATCGCACATGGTATCCGCGTGGACCAAAGCTTACCGGGGTATCTAAAGGTGGCATTTGATTTGTGTCAACAACATCGTAGTTATAGAGTTTATATACTGGAGATGCGTGTGCCAGTCCCAGAAACTCGCCTTTAGGATCTGCCCATAAGTCTTGATCGGCACTTCCAACATAGACTGCCCGCGGGGCAATTAAAGAAATCAGAAAGTGCTGATCGAATGGCATACCGACTTCATTTTCAGAATATTTCTTGAAATTATCGTTAAACCAGTGGGTAAATCGATTCAACGCCCTAATATCTTCACCATACATTCGCCTGCTTAGCGCAGCACCTCCACTTCCTGAATTGTTGGAAATCACCAGAGCAAACCGTTCATCCTCAGCACCCGCCCAAAGTGAAGCCTTCCCTCCTCTTGAGTGACCTAAAACGGCAACCCGGGTATGATCGATCTCATCAGCCAGTTCGAAATAATCCATCACCCGGCTGGCACCCCAACCCCAAGCAGCAACAGCGCCCCAGGCATCAGGACTTCTTTGCGATATCGCATCCCCTTCAAAAAGTCGGATGACACCTTCGGTAAATCCTGCTGTATCGTCAGGAGCCAGACTTCGATTCTGTATGGCGGCAATACCGTAGCCCCGGCCAATCACTTCCTCAGCCGGCCAAAAGTCGGATTTAGTATCCCTAGTTGGATCTGTATTATCGTACGCTCTGTTATTCAACAGCAAAAACATCGGAACAGGCGCTTCGCTATTATTCGGTAGAAAAAGCACAACTTCAAAATCGTGTTCTCTGCCATTATGCTCACTTTCTACGGTTACAACACGCATGGTCGCATTACCTTTCATGGCATTTTCATCTTCGATCTGAGTGCGAAAATTCAGTTGTTCAGGTGGTCCCGGTCTTTGTCCATACATTTCCGTACGCAACAGCTCCATCAGAGCTTGGCGCTGCTCACTCCACTGGTCAACGTTCTGAACCGTAGCGCCGTTTGTCATCTTCAGGGCATCTGGCAGCTCGTACTCGGGAACCTGCGATTCACGCCACCGAAATGCAGGCCTGCTCGCCTCCCGCTCCAGTATCACTTCAGGATCTGCCTGCCAGGAACTATTGGAGACAGATATTTCTGAGTCTGTGCTCAGGTATGACCGTTTTGCTGAGCCGGAATGTTCTCTGGCTATCACCTCCGGACCGTCGATTTCGCGCATTTTGTTAAGTTCGGCTGCTATGGCTTCGAGGTCGCCACTGCGCTGGGCTGGAGTAGTGATGGCCTCAACAGCTTCATCCCCCAGTCGCTGCCGAAGCTGCTCGATAAACAAGCTTCTAGGCTCAACCATACCTTCTGGATGCACAATAGAATGACGATGCAGGTATAGGATATTAGTACCGTCGATTCTGTTTAACTGCAATCCCGAACGGTTTTGTATCCAGTTGCTTCTGTTTTGCAAAGAACGCTCGTCTACTTCGGTTGGACGATAACCAACAACCAGGTTTCTGGCAAACGGAGGATCCATCGCACCCATTACCTTAGCCCCGCTATTCCAGATTACGGTCCAGGCACCCGACCACCCATGTCCGGTACCGGAGTCGCCACGATTCATAGCCCAGAGTCCTGCGGCCGGACCATAAACTTCAATATTATCGAACAATACACCATGGCTGTATCGATGGTGAGGTTCTGATACAGACAACGCCTCTTCAGACCGACAATCTACTAATGAATTCGGACCAGGCGTGTGTGCTTGCAATACAAAGTCGTGCCGGCCAGTCTCACTGTAACATCGCATAATGAGGTTCTGATGTCCGTTAATCAGAAAAGGATAGCGCTGGCTGCCTGCAATAGGGCTTACCATGTCAAGGTTTGCCGCATCCAACACTGTTACCTGCTGTGCCTCGGTTCTGAGGAAAACGGTTGCAAAAGCAAAATGTACTCCCGTTATGTTACGAACCCATGAGTTTACCACGTTATCCATTACTATGGCATTGCGTGAATGATCAGGATCTGTACGCTCGTAAGGATGGTAGTCAAAGTCCGACACTAATCGAAGTTGCTCAATACCGACTTCCTGGATTCGGCCTGATCCGTCTGCGCGGGCAACCCATCCTCCTCCAAATTGCTCTTCAATAGCGTGAACGGTGGGGGCGTCGATTATAATGGTATTATCGTCAACGGCAACGACCTTACGATTCCAGTTAAAGCTATATCGTTCGGGATCCCAGGGGACGTTTGGATACTCAAAAAGATGCATGCCCAGCTCTTCAACCCAATGGTCATTGGCAGCGCGATGCACAATAATATCATCACCCGGCAGAAACACGGATGCATCCTGAACCGGTATTCGATGGGTGCCAACGGGTATTCGAGCGTCGGTTACTGCTGTTCGTGTACCGTGTATTTCAGTCATTCCGGCAGTACCTCGGATGTCGATCAAAGACCTCCTGTCTGTACCCATAGCAATGATTACGGTGCCCTGCTGGTGCTGACCTTCGCCGCGTAGTACCACGCCACTCTGGCGAATACTCAGCTGCCCGTAAACTCTGTATACTCCGGCTTTCAGGAGCAACGCTCCGCGATGTCCATTTTCGTTTAAAGGCCTGGCAGATACGGCATCGATGGCGGCCTGAATACGCTCTGTATCGTCGGCATCGCCTTCGAGGGGTTCAAGTACTTTGACGGTTGGTACTTCGGGCAGGGGCCGTGAACTATGATGATATCCGACCCACGAAAAGTCGGGGATTCGGTCCCCATTTTTATCAGCAATCAGTGTTAATTGCCCGTTTTCCATGCGTAAAAGCGGACCTGGATTTTCGGATTGTCCAGCAGATGTTTCATTTACCTCATCATCGTGTTCGTTGTCATGAAGCCGGTTCCCTGTTCCGCAAGCATAAAATATTGCAAGCATAAGACCCAGAGCTAAGGCTCGTGTCAGTATAAACTGCCAACGTTGCCCGGCACAGCTATTATTTACCGGTCGTTCTATGGAGGTGTCATCATTAATTGAGTATCCGCCTGACATTTGCATCCCTTTACTTTTCATTGTTACTATTTATTTCACCAAAGTCATCAATCTCGACTGGCTTTGTCCACCTGACTGAATTCTGTATATATACGTTTTACTGGCAAAACCCGATGCATCCCATCTGATTTCATGCCAGCCGGCGGTCAGGTTATCATCCACCAATCGGCTAACTTCACGACCTAACAAATCGTAAATTATGAGCTGAACATTGCCGGCTACCGGTAATCCGAACGATATTACAGTAGCCGGGTTAAATGGATTTGGAAAGTTTTGACGTAACTCGAGGTATTGGGGCAAGTTGGCATCATGATGCTCAATCGTTGTTAAAGTACCTGACCGTACTATATCAAGCTCAAATGGTCTGTCGGTCCATGCCATTAGTGGTCCTGCCGTCGCCTTGACAGACCATTTCCCCTCAAACAGTTCACCTGATTGAAAACCTGCCTGCTGCAAAGCAGTATCAAACTCTCTGAATGTTATCTGCAATGAGGCCGCATATGAGGCACGTTGCATAACGGGCTCGCTGAAATCACCATCCGCATAATCCAGATACCATGTATAGAATACCGGATAACCCGGCGATACGGGTGCCCAGCTGAACGTAAACGAGCGTGATTCTTCATCGGTTAACACTATTCTGGAGCCCGATCCCGGACTTTCCAGATTGAGCGTGTTTATTTGCATATCGGTAGCAACGATATTCGACCAGGCCGACATCCGGCCATTTTCTTCGGCGGCTATGCGGTAACGGTACACACCTTCACCAGCAGTATCGTCTATATACATTGCTTCCTGAGAGCTGATTCGGGCAAGTTCCTGAAACGGTACCTCGCCTGCAGAGCGCTCTACAACCACGGTAACTTCCTGCAGACTCAAATGCCGCCAATCCAGTTTGTAGACCCCATTTTCGTTTTTAGTCAGCTGAAGATGTGTGGGCATGTCGGGAGGCGTACCAAAAGTGAGTCGATCGTGCAGCTGGGCTTCGTAAAGCGACGTAATTTCCGGGGTTTCTCCCGTGCCTTCAATGAAACCCGTTGGACCGGTCCATGGACCGTTACCTGAAACGATTCCTTTATTTGCAATTCCGTAGTTTTGAGCTGTGGGAGGTTGCTGTATGATAATATTGTTTGATGCCCCTGCGTCTACATTCCAGGACACGGAGTGAGCGGCACTCCATCCGTGTCGGGTTCCAAAATTGCCTCGATTGTACAAACCCAGAACTCTGTTTGTGTTGGTTTCTGTAAACGTGAGCACATCGAAAAGCAGCCCCGTACTCCATCGGCGATGTCCTTCGGTAGCAGCGTAGGCTCCGGATGAAGTGCCGTTGTGAAACACAATTCCTGAAGCTGAAGCAGCACCATTCGACACGAAACAATGCCGGCCTTCACTGGCGTGCACATCGGTGAACAGAATATTGCTGGTTCGGGCACTTACATTGAAATTGTATCGCTTTGATCCTTCAATAGGGGAATGAGGCTCCAGTGCGCGCGCGTTCTGCACCGTTATAAAGGAGGAGTTGGTTGCTCCCATACCCTGAAACCGAAAATCGAGTACGGTTACGCCGTAAGCCCAGCTGTTGGTAACTCCATTGAACACCACTCCATTGTTAACGTGGGTATCTTCCAGCTGACCGTCGCTTTCCAGCACCAGACGCAGGTACTCCACGCCAGACTCCGCTATTCGCTGGCCGAAACTCGGTTTATATACCAGCACTCTGGATAATCGTCTTTCCATGTGATTATACACTGGAACATCCACGGCTATAGTATTCCCCGCAATTCCTGTTATTGTTCGCAACTTCAGTATTTGGAGGCTGTTTTCATTGGGAGTCCAGGGGTCAGGCGCCGTTAGCGGTCGACCGCCATTATCTACGGCTTCTATCCACTCTCTGGTAGCTGCATGGAAAAGCACAATTTCATCACCTACTTCAAATCCGGATGCATCAGCTACCTGAAAATTCCGGTTTCCGGCAGCAACGAAAGCAGTCTGGATTTCTGTTAGCGGAGAACTTGAGGAATAATTCCAATTGATGTTTGCTCGACCAACCCGAATGGCCTGAGATCCTGCATTCTTTGAGACGTTTATGATGGTGTTGGAAGATGGGTTTGTGCCATAGCCAGACCCACGCAGCACTACACAGCTATTATTAATCTGCAGAAAGGAGGTAATGCGGTATGTGCCCGGAATCAGCAAAACTGTACCACGATGGCCGTTTTCGTCGGGTTAAAGTTCCCCCACTGCATGCAGTTCCTGCTGCATAGGCAGGGTTAAGTTACCAATGGTGGATGGCAAAAGTGGTAAGCGTTCGGGCAATTCTTGCAAA
>JAIUMT010000021.1 GCA_022565415.1 Balneolales bacterium
ACCTAACACCCCATTAAACGGGCTAGACGCGGCCGTAGTCGAGCGGGAAGTACCGGCCTAACCCCAGCGTGCAAACTGCAGCTGGAGGGTCACGACGTAACCGTATGGGAGTCGGGCGATAAAGCTGGCGGAGCGGTACAAAGCTATCGTGAGGGAGAATGGCTGGCGGAGGCGGGTCCGAACTCCATTCAGGATTCCGACAAAACCATCGCAGAGCTAATTGAGCATCTCGGATTATCCGATCGTCTGATGGAAGCCTCAACCGCAGCCAAACGCCGATACATAGTTCGTGACTCCAAACCAGTTCTAGTACCGAATTCTCCGCTTTCGGCCATTAGAACCCCACTTTTTTCGACCAAAGCCAAGCTCGGTGTTTTAGGAGAACCATTTCGAAAACCGCTGTCTGCTGGAGTTTTAGATGAGAGTCTTGCCGACTTCGTTCGCCGCCGTTTAGGACAAGAATTTCTGGATTACACTATAAATCCGATGGTTGGCGGAATCTACGCCGGAGATCCCGAAAAGCTCTCTGTCGGACATGCATTTCCCAAGGTCAAAGCCCTCGAAGACGAGTTTGGGTCGTTGATCAAAGGCGCGGTTGGAAGAATGCGACAGCGACGCAAATCGGGGGAAACTCCGCACAAAAAGCGGGTATTGTCATTTCCGAACGGATTAGGTGAGTTAACTGAGGCCCTCTCAACCAGGCTCGGAGACAAATTGCACCTCAAATCTCCTATTTCGCGCATCAAGAGAAATCCAACGGGTAGTTATGAGGTCAATTCAACCGAAGTTGATCACCTCATTTACGCCGGACAAAGTCATTTTCTCCAGAGCATCACATTTGAGAAGTTTAACGGACTTCCCGACGCGTCGCTTTCGGAAATAATCTACGCTCCGGTGCACAGCGTCACGTTGGGTTTCAATCGGGAAGATATTTCGCACCCCCTAGACGGATTTGGTGTGCTGGTTCCTGAAGTCGAGCCGCTGAAAATACTTGGTTGCCTATTTACATCGTCAATTTTTCCGCAACGAGCGCCAGATGGCGGAGTTACACTGACCGTTTTTATCGGAGGTATGCGCCGGCCGGAACTCACCCAGCTCGACGACAACGCCCTATTGCAGGTTATTCACGAAGATCTGAATACGTTGCTTGGAGTTCGGGGTAAGGCAAAATTCACAAGCATAAACCGTTGGTACAAAGCCATTCCTCAGTACGAAGTAGGTTACGGGAAGGTCTTAAATACGTTATCTTCCATCGAAACTGCCAATCCCGGATTCGAATTTGCCGGAAACTATAAAACTGGAATTTCGCTGGATGCTTGCATTCGATTTGGCTGGAATTACTCGCTAAAAAAACCTACATGATTAATTTTATTGTATTTATTCTTGTGTTTATAATCGCAAGTGTTGGATCGTCGATGCTGATGGTTCGACTTGGTTATCCGTTGCCCAAAAAGCTTTCGTCACGTCACGATTGGCTGCTTTTAATGTACAAGCTGATTTTGTTTTCAATATTTGTGTTGGTGCAATTGGCGGTATTGCTTGCCGTAGGAATAGATTTATTTGGACTATCTGAGGGGATTTTGCGTCCGGGATCGTAAGTTGCGAACAGCTTCATAAGTAGGCCACATCCGCCGCAATTAATATGATCGGTGTACAATTCCTCCCGACCACACAAGATTTGACCAGCAGTATTGACTCGTCGAAACTAACAAAAGTAAAAAATACCTAGTTCTAAGTATTTGCAGATGTTGATTCAGTTGTTACCTTATATAACAGTTCACAACTATTGACAACAAATCAACACGAATGATCAGTCTTGGTTGATCTGGGGTTAGCCAACTACCGAATCATCGTTTTAGATTACCTATAGCTACCTACCTGTGAAATCAGTGGGTAGCTTTTATTTTGAATTCGTTGAATAACTCTGATTTTTACAATGACCATGAAATCTTAGAACAGTTAGCAATGTAAAATTCAAGATTCGGTACTTCAAGCAAGAATATTTCGCAACGAATTGCCTAAACCAGTTGCAACACTAGCACATATCGTCCAACCCTCAGTGTAACAACAAAAAGCAAAAACACCCAGAAATTGGTTTTCCCGAGTCCGGCGACAATCGTTATCGGATCTCCAATCAACGGAGCCCAATTTAGCAACAAACTCCACACCCCGTACTTCTCCCACATCTCAATCGCCCTCAATCCCCATTTCGACTTCCGGATTTTCTCATCGGTTTTCTTGCGTGCCAAATACCCAATTCCGTAGTTAAACACACAAGCAAGAACATTTCCGGATGATGCCCACAACAACGCCTCAGTGGCCGGAATTCCAAGGGAAACTGCCGTAAAAAGGGCCACCTCCGAACTGAAAGGCAGAAGAGTTGCCGCTAAGAAACTCAGCAAAAAGAGTCCGAAACCGCCATATTCAAGGATGAGATCACTCATTACGGTTATCTCGTCGCACCACAATGGCAGACCAAACGGTAAACAGGATGATGACTCCGGTGAAGAAGAATGGAATGCTGACATTCAGGCCGAACAAAGCACCGCCCCAGGTCGGACCAATCGCCCGGCCAAGTCCCGACAATCCTTGCGTGGCGCCGATAGTTGTTCCCATGCGACGGGGATCGGCTTTTTGAGATATCAAACTGGTAATTGTGGGCAGATTTAAGCTATGTCCCACGGCCATAATCGCCAGATAGGAAGTTAGCTGAGCTGTAGAAGTTGCGGTTCCGAGCAGGAACAAACCGATTGCCATCAAGATGTTTCCGGTTAGGAAAAGTGTTTCTTCGCGGAAAACCTTGGTCAACGGCTTAATCAGCCCACCTTGAACGATAGCCGTGATAATTCCGAGCCAAAAGAACTGCAGGCCAACTTGTCCGGCATCCATATTGAGCACAGCTTCGCAATATAACGGAAACGCGCTGTAAAGACTGGACTGACCGAACGACAGAACGAACATGGAAACCATCAGCAATACTAGGACTTTTCCGGCGGTTGATCCGGTGCTGGTGTCGGCCAAGGTTTTCCAATAGCGTTTCGTGAATACTCCGTCTTTGGCACCTTTTGCATTCTCGGCTCCGTCTACAACGGTTTCTTCAAGCTTGAAATAAACCAGCAAGAAACTCATTAGCGATAAAAATGACGCGAAAAAGGCTGGAAGTGCGTAGGTGTGCGTTTCGAGCCAGCCGGCGAAGCCTTCTGCTCCGATTGATGCAAACCAAGTCGGGATTATGGGATGGATGAGAGCGGTTGCGAGTACGGGTCCCATCACAAATCCGAGGCCAAAAGCGGCGCCGATGAGTCCCATTCCGCGGGCACGGTCGGCGGTGGAGGTTACATCCGCAATGTATGCCTGGGCTGTGGAGATGTTACCGCCCATTACTCCGGCGAGCAAGCGGGACAGCAGAAGCAGGGTAAAGGTATCGGCCAGACCGAAAAGAATGTAGGCAACTGCGGCTCCGAACGTGCTGAGCAACATGATAGGTCTTCGGCCGATTCGATCACTCCATCCGCCCCAAATCGGCGAAAAAATGAGCTGTGCCACCGAATAAATGCTGTATAAAAGTCCGATCATGATCGGGCTCGCAGCAAATTCGCTGGCATAAAATGGCATTAACGGCAGAACGATTCCAAACCCGATGAGGTCGACCAGTACGACAAGGAATACCGTAAATAAACGGATGTTTTTCAAATCAGGGTAACGAGTGGTATGGTTTGGTTTAAGGCTGAACGACACATTGGTGCCATCCAGTTTTACCCTTCAAATTACATCAAGGCCTGTTCTGTGGCGTTAATTGTTGCGTCCAGATCTTCGTAGGTGTGCGCGTTCGACACAAACCACGTTTCGTATGCTGCGGGCGGCAAATAAACGCCATTGTGCAACATGCCGTGGAAATAGTCTTTGATCCTTTCTGCGTCGATTTTGGAGGCGGTGTCGTAGTCTTTGACCTTATGACTTCCGAAGAAAATGTTAATCATCGATCCGAGGCGGTTGATGGTATATTCTTCTCCGATTTTGTCGAGAACCTGGCGCAGGCCTTTTTCAAGGTAGGCTGACTTTTCGTCGAGTTCGGTGTAAATCTGAGGATTTGCGTGGAGGTCGCTCAAAAGGGCGAGTCCGGCTGCCATCGCGAGTGGATTACCTGAGAGCGTTCCAGCTTGGTACACAGGTCCGTCGGGCGATACACAGTTCATGATTTCGGCTTTACCACCGTAGGCGCCAACGGGTAATCCGGCACCGATGATTTTTCCGTACGTGACCAAATCAGCTTCGATTTCGTAAATCTCTTGGGCGCCGCCGCGGGCTAGTCTGAAACCGGTCATCACTTCGTCAAAAATCAAGACGATGCCATGTTCGTCGCAAAGTGCGCGAAGTCCTTCGAGGAATCCGGGCTCTGGCGGAATACAACCCATATTTCCAGTTACGGGTTCTAAGATGATTGCAGCGATTTCGCTGCCGTTTTCGGCGCAGATGCCTTTTACTTGCTCCAGATCGTTGTGTCGAGCTGTGAGCGTGTCGGCAGCTGTTCCCGGAGTTACACCCGGAGAGCTGGGTGTGCCAAATGTAAGCGCGCCACTTCCGGCTTTAATCAAAAAGCTATCGGCATGACCATGATAATTCCCTTCGAATTTGAGAATTTTGTTTCGTCCGGTGTATCCGCGGGCCACACGAATTGCACTCATACAGGCTTCTGTGCCCGAATTTACCATTCGGATTTTGTCTATGGTTGGAACCATGTCGAGTATGAGTTCGGCTAGTTCAACCTCTCTGCGTGTGGGTGCTCCGAAGGATGTGGAATCGGCGGCCGCTTTTTGAACCGCTTCGATTACCTTCGGATAGGCATGTCCTAACAACATCGGACCCCAACTTCCGATGTAATCAATGTACTTATTGTCGTCCTCATCAAATAAATACGCGCCTTTTGCTCGTTTGAAGAAAATTGGGGAGCCTCCAACCGCTTTAAATGCACGTACTGGTGAGTTCACGCCGCCCGGAATCAACCGAACCGCTCTTTCAAATAATTTTTTACTTTCAGATATATTCATAGTGGCCGGAAAATACGGATTTTTGCACCAAAATTGCAGATTCTTCTGAGGTTTCCCTCATAAATTCAATGATTATTAACGAGTGTACGAATAACAAAAAAGAAGCTTCATCACAGATTAAGGTTACGGCGTTTTTGCACATACCGGGCGAATCAAAATTAAACACCGTAAATCTGCTTAGCCTACTGGCGGGCAAACCGAATTGCAACACCACCACTTCTACCAATTCTGAAATCAAGAACATCCGCAGATGTCACTTCGATTTCTTCTATCACGAAATCGTAGGGAGCTTCTTCCCAGTCGGCATTTGGACCATCCCGGTAGATTTGGGCAGTGTATGTGGCTCCCCGATCCAGAAAATCGAGTTCGAAGCTAACATCACGGGAATCGTCGCCTGTTATGCTTCCTAAATACCAATCGTCGCTGTTTCGATCTTTTCGAACGGTTGTGATATACTCTCCGATGCTGGCGTCGAGTATGCGAGTATCATACCAATCAACAGGAACGTCTTTGATGACCTGAAACGCATCCAAGTATCGTGCGTAGTTTTCGGGTAAATCGGCGGCCATGTGCAGCGGACTATATATAACCACGTACAACGCCAACTCTTTTGCCAGCGTCGACTTAATTCGATTATCCGGACGATACTCGTCGAAGTATAAATCAAGCACACCCGGGGTGTAATCGAACGGTCCAGCAAGATTCCGGGTAAAGGGTAATAAGACGGTGTGTGACGGAGGATTCCCACCGGCCGATCCCCAGGCGTTATATTCTTGTCCCTTAGCGACTTCGCGTGTCATGAGGTTCGGCCAGGTCCGCCTCAGCCCCGTGTCTTTAAGTCCTTCGTGCACATTTAGGGAAATTTTATGTTGTGCAGCTAGTTCAACGACGGCCTGATGGTGCCGGACCATGTATTGTCCGTGGTGCCACTCTCGTTGCTCTTCGCCGGCATCGTTAAACCACTGAATTTCCCTTCCGTGACCCACATAGCCGGATTTAACCGCCCGAACTCCGAGTCGTTCGTAAAGGGCAAATGCGTCGTGCATTTGTGCTTCGTAGTGCACAACTGAGGCCGATGTTTCGTGGTGACCCATCAGTCGCACGCCATTGTCCAGCGCGTATTGGGCCATGCCTTCAAGATCAAAGTTTGGCATTGGCTCGGTGAAGTCAAAAACGACACCATCAGCGTACCATTCTCCATCCCAGCCGGGGTTCCATCCTTCTACAAGTACATGAGGGAAGCCGTGTTCGGCTGCGAAATCGATATAACGACGGGTGTTTTCGGTGGTGGCCCCGTGTTTGTCGCCCGATCCCCAGGTTGATTTATCCAGGTGCATTTCCCACCATATTCCCACATATTTGGCGGGTTCAATCCAGGAAGTATCTTCGATTTTATTCGGTTCGTTAAGGTTTAGAATGAGGTAGCTGGTTATGAGTCCGCCCGGAGTGTCGCTAATTTGCAATGTTCTCCAGGGAGTGACCATCGGGGCTGCTGTGTACACAGTTACGCCGCTTTGCCACGGCATGAGGTTGGCTTTGAGTTTGTTGTTGCCCGTGTGTTCGAGCGTCATCGTGGAGTAATCGACCAACGCCGCTTCGTGGAAACTCAGATACAGGTCGTCGTTGGTGCGCATTGTTAACGGCGTATGCACAGTGTCGATGGCACTTAACGGACTTTCTTGGAAGTAGTATTCGAATCGGTTCCATTGGTAGGCTCCGATCCACCATGCTGTGTGATCGCCGGCTAACTGAAACTCGGTGAGTTCATCTATGATCTGAAATTCGCCAAGGTTTTCTTGCTCTGGAAATTCGTAGCGGAATCCGACTCCGTCGTCGTACACTCGAAAAACGACTGAAAGTCGGCGCGGATCTTGCGTGAATTCAACCAGATCGACACGCAACTCGTTGTAGTTGTTTCGAATGTTCTGCTTTTCACCCCATACTTGCGTCCAGGTTTCATCAAACGATGATTTTGTGATGTTTTCGATGCTGAAATTACCGTCTAGAGCCGGAAGTCCTTCACCCAGTTCAAATCCTAATTTTGATGGCAAAACAACAGGCGAAACCTGACCAGATTCGTCGTTGCGACCAATACTGTAATGTGGAACTCCATCAATAAGTTCAAAAACGACAAGGTTCTGTCCGTCTGGTGAGAGCCGGTGATTATCGGGTTCTGGAGTTGAGCAAGCTGTTGCAGCCAATCCGATTATTAGCGTTGCTAAAATAAGTTTCATGATGACGATCTCGATTTGAATGTAAAAGATACCTGCTCAATATAATGACGAATAGAGGTAAAATGCTGATGATATTGACACATTAAGAGCTAAGAACTTGGTAGTATCACGTAGTTGTCGACTCTATAAGTAAATCGGAAACTTGCTTGAGCAAGATATCAAAGTCGAGTGGCTTTGCTAAAACCCCGTCAAGCCCTTTTCGAATCAAGAGATGCTCTCTGTCGATGACACAATAGCACGCGATAACAAACAATTTGGTGTCGATGTCGCGATTTTTCCTTCTCTGAGCCAATTCAAAGTTAAAATCACAATTACTGTCGGTATCGGCAATAACCATGTCGTATTTCTGGAAGTTGGTTCGGGTTAGCAGCACATCTAAGTTTGAACAAAGTGTTACTCCGTAACCTTCAAGTTCGAAAAGCTCTTGGAGACTGTTTGCAATGTCCGGGTCGGGTTCAATAATAAATAGTTCATGTGATTTCATTGTCTTGGTTGCACCTGAGAGGTACTTTAAAAGGATGGGTGGTATAAAAAAAGCCCCGGTGGTTGACCGGGGCTTCGGGATTGAGTAGGAATTCGGGTCGTCAATAAATTCTTTATCCCCGGCTGACTTAGAAGCTGATTACCGCTTCTACCATCACACCGCTGAACTCTGCGCCTGAGAAACGACTGGTTGCATTGTAACCATCCCAGGTTTGAGATACATATTCAACTTTTGTCAAGATGTTTTTGGTCATGAACCATCCGCCACCGATGTTGAAGCGAGTTACGTCGATTTCTTCTTGAGCTACAGTTGTTCCAGTTACTAGGTTGTAACGGCCACCTACGTAGAAGTCTTCAGTTTTGCCAAATCGGTAGAGTAACTCTGCACCATATTGGTTGAAGGTACGGTTGTCTTGGTCAAGTGGGTTGGTACGTGTACGTCCAGTTGCATTCTCGAACACACCGTAGAACTCAACGCCTTGGAACTTCACGAATGGGTTGATCATGATTGCTGTCAGTTCAGTATTGAAACCAGGATCTACACGTGGGATACGGAACTCAGAACCACTGTCTGTCATGATGTTGTAGTATCGCGATCCAGCACGGTCGCCTGCATACAGGTAGGTTCGGGCAGAACGGCCAGTGTGATACACAGAACCTGTTACTCGTACACGAAGGTCTTCGTTGATCTGACGGTCGAAACCAAGCTTACCAACTAGAGATACATGTGTTTTGAGGGCACCAGGAGCAGGATTAACTGTGTTCTGGTTCAATTTACCGTTGGTCATACCAACCATTGCGATCAGGCCATTGTTCTGGAAGTACACTTCTCCACCAACTTCTGTGGTGAATGAATCCATGATGTAGTTTCCTACGAATGGGTTGTGTATGGTCTGACCGTTGTCGCTGCGACGGAAGTGGTTATCGCCGTAGTTGATTTGCATGTGACCAAATTTAACAGTCACTTTGTCCATAATGTCGCTTAGGAAATCTTCCTGAATGAAATCCAGACGGTCGATTTGCAAGTAACCACCTTTAACATAAGGCTGAGAGTGGTGACGTGAAGACAAGTATGTTCTTAAGTGCATTCTAACACCGCGCTCAAGTTGAACGTCTATATCAAGGTTTGATGTCGCTAGGTTAAAGTTAGGTCCCAGGTCAAAAACGTCATCGTTGTCGTTACTTTGAGTAATTCCTTGAAACTGAAGTGTGTTTGATCCACCGATTCGAACTCGAACGCCATCAAAACGAACATCTGTTGTTTTAGGTGTTTCGAAAACATTTAATCCGGTTTGATCGGCAGCGCGATAATATTGAAGATCAGTGAGTAACTGAGCAGATACTGTACCCTGAACGGCAAAGGCCAGCAGAAGTGTTAAGATTGTGAGTTTAATTGCTTTCATGATTGTAATGATTTTTATGAGAGAGTTAAGATTACGGCTTTAATACTTTATGTCAGAACAAGTTGCCAGCTTGGTTTACCTGACTTTTGTTTCGACTACACCAAGACAGTTGCAACTGCCGTGCCAAACTCAAAAATAAATGTGACTTTTTTTCATAACCACATAATAAACTACTTAATCGACGGTTTTATATCGGAGAGGTATCATGCCAACATCCAAGCAGAACATGAATATTGCAGGATTGCACGATTGAAAGCGACGAAATCATGCAGAACTGCATTAATGCCCGGCACTTGCTAGATAACTTGGCCGGCAGCTTGATCATTAACCCACCTCAGGAATCAACAACAGCTCATTTAAACAATTAATCCGAAAATTGTTAACGTTTGGCACGGTGCTTGCATTTACCTACTTGAACACAACAAACCTAGTTTTATCCATACGGAGACCAAATCATGCAACAAGTATTAAAATTGACATTCTTATTATCATTTCTTTTATCAGCGGGCCTCGTTTTTGCTCAATCAGCTCAGGAAGTTACCCTAGACCGTAATACTACAATGTACGTCGATGGTACCTCAACCCTGCACGATTGGACGGTTGAATCTAAATCTGCTACCGGTGTTTTGGTAATGCAGGAAGATGGAATTGCTTCTGTATCTGTGCAGGTGCCAGTACGGTCACTTGAAAGTGGAAAAAGCGGAATGGATCGTCGGATGTACGACGCTTTAGAATCACGTAATCACGATACTATTACATTTACATCAAACGAAATCACCCTAGCTGATGACAATCGAAGCGGTGTTGCTAAAGGTCAGTTGACCATTGCCGGACAAACACGCGACCATGAAGTTCCATTTACTCTAACTGGCGAAGGTAATTCCTGGAAGTTTACCGGTTCATCTGAGTTTACCATGAGCAAATTCGATATCGATCCGCCAACAGCTGTGATGGGAACCATCCGAACTGGCGACGAAATCGTTGTACGTTTTGAAATCGCAACACGCAAACCACAATTCACAAGTGCTCAATAATAAGATTATAGTAGTGATGATGATGATGATCATGAGTATCCCTTCTGGGGTACTCATTGGTCAGGTTTCGGATAGTGAATTCATTTTCAATGATCCGATGCCTTTTGTGCTTACCACAGATTCCAGAGTTTGGTTGGAAGGTAGTGCCAATGTGATCAACTTCGAATGCAGCGCTACTGAAATCGAGACGATTGGTAACCTTGCCGGACTCGATACGCTGAGTCAGGTGCCGGCACCTCACGGGGACATTAACCTAATGGTGCGCATTCCGGTACGTGAATTAGATTGCGGCCGGTCTGGAATTAACCGTGATATGCGGAAAACGTTGAACGTTTCACAACACCCGTACATCACCTATAAACTCGATCGTAACTCGCTTATTGGCCTTACCACCGAAAACGAGATGTTCGTATTTGACATTGATACTTGGGGAAATCTTCAAATTTCCGGCGCTGACCGCGAAGAAAACATCAACGTTACCGGGAAGTTTTTAGGTCCGTGGCAGTTTCAAATTAAAGGCAGTCACGACATCAAAATGAGTGAGTTCGGACTCGAGCCGCCAAGTCCGATGATGGGCTTAATCAAAGTTGACGACACTATGACGGTACATTTCGACGTAACGTTCTGCCTGAGAAGTTGCGACACCGTTGTTAAACTAAACTAAGCTATTTACGAGCTTTTATTGTGGCGGGGCGAATCTGCGATATACAAGCCTATTGTAGAACTAGCTTATTGAACGAAGCTGCGATATCCTCTCCGATAAAAAACGCATCTAATCGTAATTTACGATTGCCTCCGCACCGATGAAATGCTAATCTGCATTCTCATCCGTAAGATTATACTTTTCCATCTTACGATATAATGTACTCGGATCTATACCCAAAGCCCGCGCTGTTTCGCTGCGATTTCGCTCGTACTTATTCAGAATATGACTGATATACTGCTTTTCGAAAGAAGCAAGAACATCGTTAAGAGGAGCTTGATCGGCAGAATTCACGAGTAATTCGTCTCGATTGCCAGAATCTTTTGTACCGGATGCCGCAGATGCCTGAATAAATGGCAAATCGGAAGCCTGAATATATTCGTCATCTGTTAGTAGAACCGCTCGCTCGATAATATTTTGCAGCTCCCGAACCTGACCTTTCCACTCATGAGCCATTAGCAACTGCAGTGCTTCTTTTGTAAATCCCTTCACCGAAGTACGCAATTCTTGATTGTTCTTCTCCAGAAAATAGTTGGCCAATAGTGGAATATCGTCACGTCGCTCGGAAAGACCCGGAGCGTTGATTCGAATAATATTCAACCGGTAGAACAAATCCTCCCGGAAATTCCCCGATTCGACTTCCTTCTCGAGATTTCGATTCGTTGCGGCGATAATGCGCACATCAACATTCTGCGATTTCGCGGCACCGACAGGGGTTACCTGACTATCCTGCAACACGCGCAACAACTTCACCTGCATGGCAAGGGGCATTTCCCCGATTTCATCCAGAAATAGCGTCCCGTTGTTGGCTAGCACGAAATGTCCTTCCCGATCGGTAACAGCGCCCGTAAAAGATCCCTTTTTATGTCCAAAAAGCTCAGACTCAAACAACGCCTCTGGAATTGATCCGCAGTTTATCGCCACAAAAGGCTTGTCCCTGCGCTCGCTGCGTTGATGCAATGCCCGGGCAATCAACTCCTTCCCCGACCCCGACGGACCCGTAACCAAAACAGTCGACCGCGTAGGTCCGACCTTATCAATAACCTTATACAAATCCTTCATCACCCGACTCTCGCCAATAATAAACCCAAAATTGTACGATCTGTCGATCACCTCACGCATATAACGATTCTCGCGAATTAAATCACGTCGCTGCAGAATTGCCTTTATTCGGAGGAGGAGTTCATCGAAATCCAGTGGTTTGAGCATATAATCGGCGGCTCCGCTTCGCAAAGCCTGAACAGCGGTCTCCACACTAGCAAATGCCGTCATCAAAATGATAAGCGTCTCCGGCGAAACCTTTCCCACGGCTTGCATCAGTTCGACACCATCCATTCCGGGCATTCGCACATCCGAAACCAATAAATCGATGTCGCTTTTCTGGATGATTTCCAATGCTTCTTCCCCGTTTGAAGCTGTAACCGCCTCAAAACCCTCGCTTTCTAAAAACTCTGCAATGGATTCGCGAATAATTTCTTCATCGTCGGTTATTAGAATCCGGATGCTCATATTTTCATTGGTAATGTGATTTTAAAAGTGGTTTTTCCCGGAATCGAGTCGGCCTCGAGCGTGCCACCTACACCCGTTAAAATATGATGACTCACCGAGAGTCCCAAACCAGTTCCTTTGCCAACTTGCTTGGTGGTGAAAAATGGCTCGAAAATCTGCCGCCGAATGTGCACAGGAATTCCCGGACCGTTATCCGAAACGGTAACAACAATATTTCGATTTTCGGTGTAGGAACGAACATTTATGACGGGTTTTGTCATGCCCGTGGTCGCATCAACCGCGTTCAGCACCAAATTCAGAATTACCTGATAAATTTTATCGGGCACGGCATTTATATGTGGAATCTTCTTTTCAAGTTTGATGTCGAATTGCACATTTCGGCAGCGGGCGTCGTGTTTGAGCAGCCCAATCGCATCGCCAATGGTGTCGTTTACGCTCATCGAAGCAACTTCCGGACTAATCGGTCGGGAAAAATCCACCAAATCACGCACGATTTTTGTAATTCGGCTGATGTTTTCCCTTACACGTTCCAATTGTTTTTGCTGCTTAGAATCTTCGGTGCTACGCTGTAATAGCTGAATTATCGATGAAATTGCGGTAAGCGGATTTCCAATTTCGTGGGCTACTCCGGCGGCCATGTGACCCAAACTGGCCAGTCTTTCCGATCGCTCCATCTGAGTTTGTCGAATGGCTCGTTCGGTGAGATCGCGCATTAAATAGGTGTAGGTTTCCGGCTTTCCATTTTGATCGAGCAGGGTTGTCATAGTTAGGGCAACAAATTTTCTTGTACCCGAGTTATCTAATACATTTAGCTCAAATTCCTGCCTTCCACGCGGCGAAAGCTCGGAAGCCAGCGGCATACGCAGAACTTCGTTAAGCGCCAGACCGACCACGTCTTCCCGTTTCCATCCTAACATATCGGTCGCTGCTTTGTTCCAAAACGTGATTTTATGATCGGCACTAGTAACAACAACCGCCTCAGAAGTGTTATCTAAAATCCGCACGAACTGATCGTCGTGCTGGCGAACCACTGCCTGAAACTTGGCCCGGTATTCGTATAAGGTCCAGGCAATCCAGGCTAGAAGCGCAAGTGTGGTAAGAACGCCCCGACTAAAATGCAAATAACTCATAGTTCGGGCATCTAGTGGCGCATTCACCGTAAATTCAAAAATCTCAAACGCTCCGTAGATGAGTCCGAAAATCAGAAACGACGTTCCCAGCAAATAGGTAAAACGCAGCTCTCTAAGAAACGAGGTAAAAGATAATTTGGGCATTAGTAAGACGGTGGACGTTGACGATGGAAATCGGTAACTCTCTGATAAGCCCGTGCCAGCGAGAGCACCTTCCCTTCGTCGAATAAATGTCCGTTGAAAGTGATACTTGTAGGCATTCCCTGGTCGTTTACGCCGTTGGGCAGCACAACAGCCGGATGTCCGGTGAGGTTGGTTACAAGCAAATTACCCCCTGCAAACGAAGGAGAAATATACACATCAACTTCGTTTATAGACTGATGCATGCGTTGTTGCAAGATGGTTCGCGCGCGACTTGCCTGAATGTACTCAACAGCGGGAATGGTTCGTGCCGTTCGGAAAACATTGGGCCAGGCGTTGCGAATTTGTCGGACCATTTCGGAATCGCGTCCCGATCGGGTGAGTTCGTCGAATGCAGCGGCAGCTTCGACTTCGAGCATCATGCTAATTGCTCCGGCGGGAAAATCGGGAAGTGAAATGGGGACCAACCGGGCTCCGAGCGAGCGCAGCACTTCGAGTGTGGCCTCATCATTCGCTTTTCCGGGATAATCGCTGGCAAAAGCCGCTTCCACATAGCCGATACGCATCCGTGAAAAATCAAATTCCGTGGAGTAGTTGAACGCGGCGTCGATAATGGTGGGATCTTTGGGATCCGGGCCGTAAATGGCCTCAAAAACGATAGCTGCGTCTTCGGCGCTTCGCGTAATCGGACCGATTTTATCCATGCTCCAGCTCAATGCCATCGCCCCGTGACGACTTACACGACCGTAACTTGGCCGGAGGCCGGTAACACCGTTTCGGGTGGCCGGCGAGACAATAGACCCATAGGTTTCGCTACCGATGGTGAAGGCGGCGAGTCCGGCAGCAACGGCCGCGGCAGGTCCTGCGCTCGATCCGCTGGCTCCGAACTCCGTATTCCCCGGTGAATTAGTGCGGGCTCCGAACCATACATCGCCCCAAGCCAATGCCCCGAGCGACAATTTACCCAAATGCACCGCTCCAGCTTCTTCCAGCTTGCGAATAACCGTTGCCGTTTCGTCAATAACCTGATCTTCATAAGGTTTCGCTCCCCAAGTGGTGGGAAATCCTTCCAGCGCGAGCAAATCTTTGGTTCCGTACGGAATCCCATGCAACGCTCCCCGGTAGCGCCCGGCTTCGATCTCTGTGTCGGCGCGTCGGGCCTGATCCCTGGCCAGCTCCGGCGTTAGGGTAATTACCGTGTTAAGGTCCACATCCAACCGCTCAATTCTATCCAAAAACAGTTCGGTAAGCTGCATCGACGTTACCTTGCGGGTTCGTAGCAAGTAGGCCAACTCTGCGACCGTATAAAACGCCAAATCCTCAATATTGTTAGGTATTTGCACATTTTGAGGAAGATTCCAATCGATGGAATATTGCACGCGCTCGAGCTTTCGACCCTCCGTTAGCGGATTAAACAAAAGAGATGGCCACACAGAATTTGGCATTTCGAGCCGACGAATTTGCTCAAATGATGCTAAGTTCGACTGAACTCCCTCGAGCATAGAGTCTCGCTCGGCCCGGCTGAAATCCAGTCCCGAAAGTTTCTCTGCAGCACGAATATCGCGGGTTTGAATTTCCGAATAGCCTCGGTTAAAGAAAATTATCCAGAAAATACTGGCGACGACAATTCCAGTAAGAGCCGCAATCGCGACAAGCTTGAGTTTACTCATAATGTGCGACAAGACTTAATTAATATTGGTAGAGTCGAATGGCATCATTACCACTCATTCCCACAAAAGAATACCAGTTGGTTTCGGGTCCGCATACGCCATTTTCAAATGTGATCTTTGGCGGATTTAAAATCGAACAATCTGAACTCAATCCATATTCAATATTGCGCAGCTGCCTTAATTCCCAGTATTTCTCATTCAAAATATTCAATCGACCTTCGTTTGAGACCATGGTGGAGTATGACAAATGTATGATCGGTCCGCCACATGGTTTTGGACCTACAGGCAATAACTTGCATTGAGAAATGTTGCTGGCTCGCGGCGTTCTGATTTCATCTTGGATTTCCAGCGCAACCTGCTGAAGCGTCATTTCATCTAAATTTGTTGAATCACATGCTGTTATGAAAAGCATACCAACCATTAAAAACATCAGATTTTTCATAGTTTCCACCTTACTTGTTGTTTTTAAGCAAACGAACAATGTCTTTGCAAAAGTACGTTGCGATTAAATCGGCGCCGGCACGTCGAAAACTGAGCATAGTTTCCATTATAGCCTGATCTTCATTGAGCCATCCTCTGGCTGATGCTGCTTTTATCATGGCATATTCGCCACTTACATGATAGGCCGCTACCGGAATATCGACCTGCTCTTTCACCGCCCGAACCACATCCAGATACGGAACTCCGGGCTTCACCATAACGATATCAGCGCCCTCATCTACATCTAGCAAGGTCTCGCGAATGGCTTCACGAATATTCGCCGGATTCATCTGATATGTTTTCTTATCGCCAAATCCCGGTGCGGAGTCGAGCGCGTCGCGAAACGGTCCGTAGAAGCAGGAAGCGTACTTGGCGCTATAACTCATAATTCCCGTATTCGAAAATCCAGACACTTCCAGCGCTTCCCGAATGGCGCCAACCCGGCCGTCCATCATGTCGGAGGGTGCCACGAAATCTGCTCCGGCGGCAGCATGACTCACCGCCATCTGCGCGAGCACCTGAACAGTCGCGTCGTTCACAATTTCGCCATCTTCCACGATTCCGTCGTGACCAAAACTTGAGAATGGGTCCAGCGCGACATCGGTCATAATGCACAGTTCGGGAACAGCATCTTTTATGGCCCGGATGCTTCGCTGCATAAGTCCATTCGGATTCAGCGCTTCAGTTCCTTTGTTGTCTTTGAGCTCGTCGGCCGCTTTCACGAAAAGCAACACAGCCGGAATCCCCATTTCGAATAGTTCAGAGGCTTCTTTTACGGCTAAATCCAGTGAGAAACGAAAATATCCCGGCATCGAATCGATTTCCTGCTTTATTTGCTCTCCTTCAATAATAAACATGGGAGCAATCAGGTTGGATGTCGAAATTGTGTGCTCATTCGCCATTCTGCGAATAGCGGGCGTTGTTCGTAACCTGCGGGGACGGATATGCATACGGTAAGATAATTTATTTCGTGTTATATCTTACAGAATACGGATTTTTCCAACGTTACTGAAGTGGCATTATCTCGATGGATAGCGTTTATTCAGCAGATTTCCCAAAGTTACAACCTCCCTAATATGATCTAAACAAAAACAGCATTGTCCAATGTGATATGAACAATGCTGCAAAATATGATAGTATCGAAACCTTTTGGCAAACGCGACCGCATTATAGGCCGTTTGCTCTAATTTGTTACTTCCAACCAGGTTTCTTAGAAAAGTTGAATTCCGATATTAAATCCGATCCAAAAACGAAATTCCGTTCCGCTTCGTCCGGTATTGAAAATGCTGTAAAGTGGATAATCTGTCGCTCCATCAACATCCGTCACAAGCATGTTAATCGTCGGACCGCCATAAACACTAAAATCATTCGATATTTGATTCCCAATCAGGTAGCGGTAACTGTACACACGGTTCATCTCAGAGCCAAACCACTCTTCGTCGAAGATATGCTGTACACTGAAGTCACGTTTCACAAAATAATTACTGCTTTCTGGACGGTTCCAAGCTTCTTGGAGTGATCTATTGTCGCCAACATTCCAGGTAAATGCCCAAACATCACGATCGGTAATTGTAGTGTTGTACCCAAGTGAAATCATGTTATGAATTCGATGAGTACCGGTTTTGAGTCCGACATTCACAAAACCAAGATCATTTGCCCAAACATCGATGTTCTTGCGGCCATCTCCGTACCAGCTTATGAGTCCGACCGGTACACCTTCGAAGGTTCGGGCATAATTGAATGGTGCAACTTGAATTCCCTGACCAGAATAGCTGATGTTCGCCAATCCGCCGACCTGAATTCCTTGAAAATCCTGCGTCACGTTTAGCATTCCGGAAACTCCAATTCCTTGCATGGTAGTCGAGTTGTTCAAAATTCCACTCAGAAAGATACCCTGTGATGAACCACTACTTATGTTTCCAATTCCAGCAAGATACATACCTTGGGAAGATCCACTTGTCAGGTTTCCGATTCCGGCTAAATACACACCCTGACTAGACCCAGAAGACAAATTACCAATTCCGGCAAGGTACATGCCTTGTGATGATCCGCCAGAGATATTGCCAATTCCCGCGATGTAAACGCCTTGGGACGAACCTCCGCTGGCATTACCAACTCCTGCAAAGTGCATACCCTGCGAACTGCCGCCACTTACGTTTACGACTCCAGAGCCGAAAATACCTTGCGTCGATCCCGAACTGATGTTGGTTACGCCCGATAGTTGCACTCCTTCGGCGTTGCCACTGTTCACATTCGCTACACCGGCTAGCTGAATTCCTTGAGTGTGTCCACCAGCTGCGTTTACGACCCCTGCTAGTTGAATTCCCTGCATCCCACCACCAGCAACGTTAACAACACCACTGTACTGAATCCCCTGCATATCTGTGCTTGCAACGTTAAATACGCCAGAGAACTGCATCCCTTGCATGTATCCGTCTGATGCATTTCCTATGCCTGACAGCTGAATTCCCTGCATGGGTCCATCCGAAAAGTTACCGATAGCCGCCAAGTTAATGCCCGAATGTCGACCTCCGGATACGTTCACTAATCCGGCCTGAAAACGAGCGTGAGTGTAGTATCTGTTGATGTTGATTAGCCCAATTTCGTATCCATCATCGAGTCCGCCGTTATATCCGGCAATGATGTTGAGCGAGTATTTAGCAGAGTATTGCGACGCTTCAATGCCGTTTGTGCTAAGTCCGGGCACGAAAGATGCTCTGAAAGCCCGGTATTTTAGATCAATTTCGGTGTCTCGTGAATTGTTTTGTGCAAAAACTGATGAGCACGTGATGAGCAAAATCAGTGCTAATGTTGCAGCAGTCTGTAGAAAAGTTTTCATAGAATTGCGTTAGGTGTCTGAGGTTCCTCCTAATATAATGGAGGTGAATAAGAGTTCTATACGTCAAACAGCTCGCATCGTTACGGGAAATCGTCGAAATTTGCTAGGATTCAGGCAAAAAATCGGATTTTCAGATAGTGAATTGAATAGCTCTGAATTATTTTGGCTGATAATTAAATCGTCTCAGGTTACCTTTTATACATGCCGGTGGCGACAGTAAAAAAATAGAACATGGAGGTTTAGCTTACACCCAGTTCACTGGTTTTCGCAGAACTTCCAGTAAATTCGCCTCTTCTGAATCGTTTTTAGGCTCGAAATTGTAGTCCCACCGCGCGCGCGGAGGCAAACTCATCAGAATAGACTCCACACGGCCGTTTGTTTTTAGTCCGAATAGCGTCCCGCGGTCGTGAATTAAGTTAAACTCAACATATCTTCCCCGGCGAATTTCCTGCCAATATCGTTGTTCCTCACTGAATTCTGTTGACTTATTTCGGTTTACAATTGGGATGTACGCATCGATAAACGCCTGACCATTTCGCCGCGCCAAGTTCAATAATTGCTCGGATGTGAACCCATCTTCATTTTGCGGCTGAACCATGTCAGACGGCCTCATATAGTCGTAGAAGATTCCCCCAACGCCGCGCGATTCGCCCCGGTGCGCGTTATGAAAATAGGTGTCGCATTGTTGCTTGAATATCGGAAACAGAGTTTCGTCGACGCCATCGCAAGCTTGTTTGTGCATCAAATGAAAATGTTGGGCATCT
>JAIUMT010000022.1 GCA_022565415.1 Balneolales bacterium
ATAGCTGTGCGGCTGTGAAGAAGGGATGCCAGTTCGAGTATAGATACACATCAGGGTTAACACCTGATATAGTCTTTGCAGCCTGTGACCATTGCAACGGATTGTACGCATGTACTGTACTTTGAATGCCCTCAGCCTGAGCTTTTTCATCGCTGAGTTGCGTTTTTCCCGGGAATAGCAACGACGGATACAATTGCGAAAAGTTAAACCCCACAACGGTGGTTTGTTTCGCAAGATGCAACATTAAGAACTCGCTAAATGTTGCAATTCCACCTCGAAATGGGGGAAAGACACTTTGAAATGCTATCACTGAGTTGATATTCGGTTAAAAATTAAAAGCCGGAACATGTTACTGCACCGGCTTTTAAAATAAGCATTCTAATCTACTTCGTTTCTTTCGAAGTCTCGTCTTTGGTGGAAGTTTCGGGCTCTTTCCACTCGAACATGAGTCCGTCGCGGGTAGTGTTCATTTTGATTTTCACTGTAGAGCCTTCCGCTTTTTCGGCGGCAAGTAATTCCTCTGCCAATGGATCCTCAACATATCGTTGAATAGCTCGTTTCAGAGGTCTGGCGCCGTATTTGGCGTCGAATCCTTTGTCGGCGATGTACTCCTTGGCACCTTTCGTTATGTCGATTTCGTAGCCCAGATCTTTGATTCTGGAGAATAATTGATCGGCCATGTTCTCAATAATTTTGAGAATATCGGACTTTTCGAGTGGCTTGAACACGATTACATCGTCAACACGGTTCAAAAACTCCGGATTAAACACGCGACGCAGAGCATCTTGAATCACAGATTTCATCTTCGCATAATCGAAGGTCGACTCATCCGGACTAAATCCGATGCCTTTACCCATATTTTTAATGTCCCGGGCTCCGATGTTACTGGTCATGATGATGATCGTATTTCTAAAATCAACCTTACGACCTAAACTGTCTGTTAAGACACCATCATCCAACACCTGAAGTAGTAAGTTGAATACATCGGGGTGTGCTTTTTCGATTTCATCTAGTAACACGACACTATAGGGTTTGCGGCGTACTTTTTCGGTAAGGATTCCGCCTTCTTCGTAACCGACATATCCCGGAGGTGCTCCAACTAGTCGTGAAACCGAGAATTTTTCCATGTACTCACTCATGTCGATTCGAATGAGTGCGTCGTCGGTATCGAACAGGTAGCGGGCCATAACTTTGGCTAACTCCGTTTTACCAACACCAGTGGGACCTAAAAATATGAATGAACCGATTGGCCGTTGCGGATCTTTGAGTCCGGCACGGGTTCGTTGAATGGCTTTGCTGAGTTTGACAATGGCCTCATCCTGACCAATAACCTTGCCAGCCAGCTCCGTGTTCATCTTTAAGAGCTTCCTGCCTTCGTTCTGAGCGATTTTGTTTACCGGGATGCCGGTCATCATGGCCACAACCTTGGCCACATCGTCTTCAGTTACGTCATAAACGATTTCTTCACTTTCTTTGTCCCACTCGGCGGTTGCAAGTTCGAGGTCATCCATTAAGCGTTTTTCTTTGTCGCGTAATCGGGCGGCTTCTTCGAAACGTTGCTTCTTGACCATCGCATTTTTGTCGGCGCCGGTTTGCTCGATTTCTTCTTCTAATTTTATAATTTGAGGCGGAACGATAATATTCGACAAATGCACCCGGGCACCGGACTCATCCAGCGCGTCGATGGCTTTGTCGGGTAGGAAGCGATCTGTGATGTAGCGATCGGTTAACTTCACACAAGCTGCAATAGCTTCGTCGGTGTAGCGAACACTGTGATGTTTTTCGTATTTGTTTTTGGTTCGAGTAAGAATTTCCTGAGTTTCCTCGGCCGTAGTCGGATCGACCATGATTTTTTGGAAACGTCTTTCCAGGGCTCCATCTTTTTCGATGAACTGACGGTATTCGTTTAGCGTAGTTGCTCCGATGGCCTGAACATCACCCCGGGCTAGAGCTGGTTTGAGCATATTGGAAGCGTCCAAAGATCCGCTCGCGCCGCCAGCGCCCACGATTGTGTGCAACTCATCAATAAAGAGGATTACATTCGGTGTTTTTTCCAGCTCGTTCATAACGGCTTTCATCCGTTCTTCGAACTGTCCGCGGTATTTCGTGCCGGCAACCAACGCTGCCAGATCAAGTGCAACAACGCGTTTGTCGTAGAGTACCCGCGAAACTTTTCGTTTCACAATGCGGATGGCTAGTCCTTCGGCGATGGCTGTTTTACCTACTCCTGGCTCGCCAATTAAAACAGGATTGTTCTTTTTGCGGCGACTTAAAATTTGAGCCACGCGTTCAATTTCTTTTTCCCGACCAACAATCGGATCGAGCTTTCCATCCTCAGCCAGTTTGGTTAAGTCACGGCCGAAATTGTCCAATACGGGTGTTTTCGTTTTATCCATTTTGCGTTCCCTCGAACTCGATGAGGTTGGTTTTGTACTGGTTTCGATGTGTAATTCTGTCGTTTCCGGACTTCGTTGGATGTCATCTCGGGAAGATTTTCCGGTGATAATCATATCCAGTTCTTCACGAACTCCGTCGTATGAGATATTGAATTGTTGCAGAATTTGAGCTGCAATATTCTCATCATCTCTGAGAAGTGATAAAAGAAGGTGTTCGGTTCCGATGGTGTCACTTTTGTATAGTTTCGCCTCCAGATAGGTAATGCGAAGCACTTTTTCAGCTTGTTTTGTGAGCGGAATATTGCCCACAGTTACTGCACCACCTGTTCCACGAACGGTGTCTTCAATATTTTTTTTAAGTTTCTGCAGGTCACATTTGAGATTTCTCAAAATTTTCACTGCAACTCCATCACCTAAGCGGATTATCCCTAAAATGAGGTGTTCGGTTCCGATGTAATCGTGACCCAGGCGAAGAGCTTCTTCACGACTGAATTGGATTACGTCTCTGACGCGATTTGAAAAATTGCCTTCCATATATTTAATTTGGTGTCCTGACTTTATATGTACTAAAAACGTACAGGATTGCCCATTAGTTCATTTATACTCGAAAGTATAACCGCAGTTTTGTAAAAGCAAGCGAAAGCGAAAAAACCGTGTAAATGCTTATTCTAATAGGGGTAAAAGTACGGGGTTTCGATAAAAAAAAAGCCCTGCGTGTGAGGCAAAGCTTTTTAATATAAAACTATAAGAGATGTGAAGATCAGATGAGCGGTGTGCCTGTCATTTCTTTTGGTTGATCTACACCAATCAGTTTGAGCAAAGTAGGGGCAACATCAGCCAGAATTCCGGCTTTGGGATTTATGCTCGTATTGTCTGTTATGACCAGCATGGGAACTTTAGCCAATGTATGCGCGGTGTGAGGTGAACCATCGGGCTCGACCATTACATCGGCATTACCGTGATCTGCGATAACAATAACACTGTAATCGTTGTTCTGTGCCGTTGTGACCACGTCCTTCATGCACGTGTCGATTGCTTCGATCGATTTAATTGCAGCTTCCAGAACTCCGGTATGACCAACCATATCCGGATTGGCGAAATTCAGAACAATCAGATCGTATTGCTGGGTGTTAATAGCGGCACAAAGCTTTTCGGTAACTTCGGGAGCGCTCATTTCAGGCTGCAAGTCGTATGTGGCAACCTTGGGGGACGAAACCATGATTCGATCTTCGCCTTCGTTTGGTTTTTCATCACCGCCATTGAAAAAATACGTTACATGCGGATATTTTTCCGTTTCAGCGATGCGAAGTTGTTTGAGTCCGTTGTTTGCCACGACCTCACCGAGAGTATTCTTGAGGGAAACTGGTTCGAAAATTACCTGAGCCTGGGTAAACCGCTCGTCGTATTGAGTAAAGGTGTAATAATGGAGCGAGAGTGGCGGACGTGCGAAGCCATCGAATGGATTGGCTGTAAGGGCTGAGGTGATTTCGCGGGCGCGATCTCCACGGAAGTTAAAAAAGAGGAGGGTGTCGCCGTTGGCAATACGTGACTCAGATGCGTTTCCTACCGTGTGGGGCTCGATGAACTCATCGGTTATTCCAAGATCGTAGGATGCTGAGAAAACACTTTCAGCGTCGGTAGCGTTGGTGCCTATACCCTCGACAAGTAATCGGTAAGCTTTTTCTACGCGTTCCCAGCGGTTATCGCGATCCATGGCGTTGTAACGGCCGATAATTGATGCGATTTCACCAACGCCAATCTCTTTGGCTTTCTCTTCAAAAGCGCGACAATATTCGATTCCACTGTGTGGTTTGGTGTCGCGACCATCAGTGAATGCATGCAAATAGACTTTAGGAATGTCGTTTTGCTTGCAAAGTTCGAGTAGAGCATATAGATGATTGATGTGGCTATGCACACCACCATCTGAAAAAAGTCCCATTAAGTGCAAGCGCCCAGTTTTTTTTGCGTCCTGAACTGCTTTGAGAAGAGTCGGATCAGAAAAGAAGGACTTATCGCGAATGGCTTTATCGATTCTGGAAAGTTCTTGCCACACGATTCGTCCGGCACCAATATTGAGGTGGCCGACTTCAGAATTGCCGAACTGTCCGTCGGGGAGTCCAACAGACTCGCCCGATGCGACTAGATACGAATGCGGATACTTCGAAAATATCGAGTCTAAAAATGGCTTGTTGGCTTTTTCAATTGCGCTTACAGTTGCGTCTTCGGAAATCCCGTACCCATCGAGGATAGCGAGTAGAGCCCGTGCCATAATTAGAATATTTTAGAGGTTGTTAACGAACTTAACGAGAGTCGATTTTTTGTTTGCCGCGTTGTTTTTGTGCAAAATACCTTTAACTGCCATTCGATCGAGATAGGAAACGGCGTCTTTAAGGTTCTTTTCGGCAGATTCTTTTTCTGTAGATTTCAAAACGTTTTTGATCAGGGTACGCATTCTAGAGCGTAACGCACGATTGTGAAAACGTCGTTTGATGTCCTGTCGTACGCGTTTGATAGAAGATTTATGCTGTGGCATATCTGTTAAATACCGATTAAATACTAAGTGAAAGTTTCAAGACTTGAAAGTTAACGCATCTTAAATCCAGATACAAGAAAATATTTGATAATCTCTTGTAATAACTCTAATTTGTGATACTTTGACATAAAACACATCATATAGAATGATCATTGTAATTGACGGTCCTGCGGGATCAGGTAAAAGCTCAACAGCACGAGCAGTAGCCGAACAAGCCGGCATTCAATTTTTGGATTCCGGGGCTTTTTATCGGGCGATTACACTTATATATATAGATGTGAATTGTGACAGAGCAGCGTTCTTTGATGCATTGAAAACGTACGATGTTACATTACAGTTCAAAAATGGAGTTTTTCACGTCTTTCTTAATGGTAATGAAGTTACCGAATTACTGAGAGAGCAACGGGTTTCTGAGATGGTTAGCGAAGTGGCAACCATAAACGAAGCCCGGGAATTTGTGAATACCCATTTACGTGAGGTTGTTAAATCAGGCGATTTTATCGCTGATGGGAGAGACTTAGGTACGGCGGTATTTCCTGATGCCGATTACAAATTCTATTTTGTAGCCGATATACGGGAACGGGCCCGACGTCGTTTTAAAGAAATGGCATCGGCTGGATTGGATGCCGACCTTAACCAGATTATCGCAAATATCTATGAGCGGGATCGTAAAGATTCATCTCGTGAGATAGCCCCCCTCCGAAAAGCAGACGATGCTATCGAAGTTGATACCGGAAAAATGACGCTCGAAGATCAAGTACAATTTGTCATCGATCAGGTCAGGCACTGAGAATAAATCAGTTTCTGCCCGGACGGATGTCCGATTTTAATAACGAAAAAACAAACCCTAATCCCTTGTTGTGGTTTTACACCCGGAATAAGTGGCTAACAAAAACAGGTTACATTACATGGCAGATGAGTTAAAAAAAGAAACTCTTCAGAACGACGAAGAAACCAAAAACGAAGTTGTAGATACTAAAGCTGAAGCCCCTGCTGTTGAGGCAGAAAAAGCTGATAAAGCTGAAGAAAAAGCAGAAGCACCCGTTGAAGAAAAGCAAACCGAAGAAGTTGTAGCTGAAACTGAGGCACCTGCCGAAGAAGCTGCACCAGAAGAAACCTACGAAATCAAATCGTACACCGGTGAGCTCAGCGAGAGAATCTATACTCTTGATGAACTTCAAGAAGCTTCGGAAGATTATACAGACGAGGAGTACCACACTCTCGTGAATATGTACGAGGGAACATTAACCTCGTTCTCCGAAAAAGAAATTGTTACAGGACGTGTTGTATCGTTCGACGATAAATACGTTATCGTAGATATTGGTTTCAAGTCGGAAGGTATTGTACCGTTAAACGAATTCCGCAACATTGAAGAACTCAAGCCTGGCGACGAAATCGAAGTATTTCTTGATAAAGTAGAGGATCGTGAAGGTCAGCTGGTATTATCACGTCGTAAGGCAGACACACTGCGTGTTTGGCAAAAAATCGAAGCTTCTTTCAACAACGAAGCTGTTATCGAAGGGTATATCAAGCGACGTATCAAAGGTGGTATGGTTGTCGATATATTTGGAATCGATGCCTTCTTGCCAGGATCGCAAATTGATGTTCGTCCGGTTCGTGATTTCGACGCATACGTTGGCAAAACCATGGAATTCATGGTCGTTAAATTGAACATGACCAGCGAAAACGTTGTTGTTTCTCACCGTGCGCTTGTCGAGACCGATCTCGAAGAGCAGCGTGAGGAAATCCTCGGAACTATGGAAGCCGGTCAGATTCTTGAAGGTACTGTTAAAAACATCACAGACTTCGGTGTATTCATCGATCTTGGTGGAGTTGACGGACTTCTTCACATCACCGATCTATCTTGGGGACGTGTTGAGCATCCATCCGAAATCGTTAAACTGGATCAACGTTTGAACGTTGTAGTTCTCGAATTCGATCAGGAACGCAAGCGTATCTCACTTGGATTGAAGCAACTTCAGCCACATCCGTGGGACGAAATCGACGCTAAATTCCCAGAAGGAACTAAAGTTCAGGGTAAAGTAGTTTCTATCGCCGATTACGGTGCGTTCATCGAGCTTGAAAAAGGCGTTGAAGGATTGATTCACATCAGTGAAATGTCCTGGACCCAGCACATCAAACATCCATCACAACTTGTTGAAAAAAATCAAGTTATTGAGTGTGTTGTGTTGAACATCAACAAAAACGAGAAAAAAGTTTCTCTTGGTGTTAAGCAGCTTGAAAACGATCCATGGAAAGAGCTCGAAATGCGATATCCTGTTGGATCTAAGCACAAGGGAATTGTTCGTAACCTAACCAACTTCGGAATCTTCATCGAATTGGAGCCCGGAATTGATGGATTGGTTCACGTATCTGACCTTAGCTGGACTGCGAAAGTTAACCACCCAAGTGAAATTGTGAACAAAGGTGATGAGCTGGAAGTTGTGATTCTTTCTATTGATTTCGACAACCGTCGTATTTCTTTAGGACACAAGCAAATTTCTGCGAATCCTTGGGATCAATACGCTGAGGCATACTATCCTGGTTCAAAAGTTGAAAAAGCAGTTGTTGTTAAAACAACCGACAAAGGAATGTTTGTCAAACTGCCACTTGGTGTTGAAGCATTCATGCCTGGTAAAGAAGCGAAAATCGAAACCATTACCGAAAGTTACAAAGAAGGCGAAGAGCTGGATGTACGTGTAATTGAGTTCGACGAACAGTCTAAAAACATCGTAGTTAGCGAGAAAGCTTACGACGAAGAGCCGACTGATGCTCCTGCAGCCAAAGGCAAGAAAAAAGCTGCTCCACGCGCTGCTAAGAAAGGCGACAATGCTGGTGCACTCACCATTGGTGAGATGTCCGGACTTGCAGACCTCAAGGCTAAGCTGGAAAAGCAAGAAGCTGACGATGCGGATACATCAGACAAAGACGAAGCAAAAGACAGTGAATAAACTGCTTTAATTTCGGTAAGTTTAAGGCTGAGATGATCAAGTGTATCATCTCAGCCTTTTTTATTTATACAGCTATGATGAGAATCGAATATCCAACTACAGTTAACGGCATGTATGAACACCTCAAGGCTAAATTGGGCAAAATTGTGCCTGATGCAGAGCTGAGGGTGAAGTCTGAACTTGCCGTCGAAATTAACCGCCTCAAGAAAGAAAAAAACGCGGTAATTCTAGGTCATAATTACATGGAAGCCGCACTGTTCAACAGTATTCCCGATTATGTTGGCGACTCGCTGGGTTTGAGCAGAATTGCCGCCGAATCGACCGCAGATAGAATAGTATTTTGTGGCGTGCGTTTTATGGCAGAAACAGCAAAGATTCTAAACCCCAGTAGAATGGTTCTGCTGCCCGCTGAGGTCGCAGGATGCTCACTAGCTGCCAGTATCACCGCCGAGGACGTACGTAAGCTCAAAGCGAAATATCCGGGGGTTCCAGTGGTTACCTACATCAACACCTATGCCGATGTAAAAGCCGAAACGGATGTATGCTGCACATCAAGTAATGCTGCAGATATTGTTCGAAAATTGGACTCTGATACAGTTATTTGTCTTCCTGATGAATTCCTGGCGAAAAACGTTGCCCGGGAGACCGGTAAACGAGTAATTATGCCAAGTGAAGCCATAACGGATGATTTTCGTCAGGCTATGATTGTCTGGGATGGACGGTGCGAAGTTCACGAACAGTTTACCGTCGAAGATATTCAAATGGCTCGGGCACAATTCCCCGAAACGGTTGTAATCGCGCATCCTGAATGTCCGCCTGAGGTAGTTATCGCCTCTGATTTCAGTGGCTCCACGACCGCAATTGTAGATTATGTTAAAAAATCAGAGGCGAAAAAATTCCTGATTTTAACAGAATGCAGTATGGCCGATAATATTTCTGCCGAGAACCCGACAAAAGAGATGTTAGGACTGTGCTCGGTTAGGTGTCCTCACATGAATGAAATAACCCTTGAAGATACACTGAAGACACTTCAGGAAGATATATGGCAGATCGAGCTAGAAGAAGGCCTTCGTATACGTGCGAAAAAATCGTTGGATCGTATGCTTGAAATGAGCTGATTTCGACTCGAAATAATTGCGAAATTAAAAAAGGCTGACAATACATCGTACTGTCAGCCTTTTTAGTTTGAAATAAATCAAATTATAAACAGTTTGCTTACTTTTTCTTGTCTTTGTAGAAGAAGATTTTACTGTTCACGGTGTCTTTACCGCTTTTGATTTTAGCACCGTTCTCGCGATTGTAAGTATAAACTACATTTCGCATTGAGTTTAATTCTTTATCAGATGAATAACTTACTTCAAGAGCATCTCCGCCCGGAACGAGTTTGCCCAGAGCTTCGATAAGTGGTCTGAATTTTGATGTGCTCTTCTTCGTTATTTTAACTTCAGAACGTGGTACGAGTTTAATTTTCATGATTCTAGAATTTAGATTATTTAATAGACAATATATCAGATCAGTTTAGCTTTTTATACCACAAAACGGGTTAGTGGTTCCCTCAAACGGAAACTTTACCAATTATACTAAGTTTTATTATAACTGTAAACCAGTTAAAATATTGTCTAGATCTAAAAAAGCGTAAAACCCACGATAGTATTTTATGTCTATTATCGTAGACTATCCAAAATCAGTTTTTGAATATTATAGAATACTTGTATCCAATTAAATTAAGGAACTTGTACTGCGCCAAGAATTCGATCAACTATATTTTCTGGTGTAATATCTTCTGCCTCAGCTTCATAGGTTGGAATTACACGGTGTCTCAAGACATCCATTGCAATAGTTCTAACATCATCAGGAGTTACATAGGCTCGTTGCTCCATAAACGCGATTGCCCGTGACGCTAAGTTCAAATTGATAGAAGCTCTCGGTGATGCACCATAGTTGATGAGACCTTTTAAATCAGCCACGCGGTATTTCTCTGGATTTCTGGTAGCCAATATCAAATCGATTATATACTGTTCTACTTTTTCATCCATGTAAATATCGTTAATTACCTCACGCGCTTTCAGGATTTGCTTTGGAGTTACCACACGCTTTAACTTCGTTTTAGCACCGGTTCGGGCATTCGCTCTCATTATTTTCATTTCCTCTGATGCCGTTGGATATCCAATCTTAATTTTGAGCATGAACCGGTCAACTTGTGCCTCAGGCAACGGATATGTTCCTTCTTGTTCTACCGGATTTTGGGTAGCAAGTACTAAAAATGGGTCAGATAATTTAAACGTTTCTTCTCCAATAGTTACCTGATGTTCCTGCATACATTCCAATAGCGCGCTTTGCACCTTGGCTGGCGAACGGTTAATCTCATCTGCAAGAATGATGTTCGCGAAAATTGGCCCTTTTTTAATAGTGAACTCGCCATCTTTTTGGTTGTAGATGAGCGTACCAACCAAATCTGCTGGCAGGAGGTCGGGCGTGAATTGAATTCGCTGAAATTTGGTAGATATTACTTGAGCCAAGGAAGATACCGTTAATGTTTTGGCCAAGCCGGGAACACCTTCAAGCAACACATGTCCGTCGGTGAGCAATCCGACTAGTAAACGGTCAATCATGTAGCGCTGACCAATAATGACTTTGTTGAGTTCGGAGTTGATGTCGTGAATAAATGTACTGTTCTCATCAATACGCTCTTGCAAAGCGCTCATATCAATACTGTAAGTCTGCATGGTTTACTTTTTGTTTCGGGTGAATCTTCTTCGAAGAATGTGTATTATTGTGCTTCTTTGAATCGCCTAAATTAAAACATTTCTATGGAATTATTGGAATCGTTTCTTCTGGGTATACTCCAGGGGATAACCGAGTTTCTACCAGTAAGTAGCTCTGGTCACCTCGTATTAGCACAAGAGTTGTTGAACCGGAACCTGGAACAAGGTATCACTTTTGAAATTGTAGTACACTTCGGATCATTATTCAGTATCCTTATTTATTTTCGGCAGAGAATTGCTGAAATACTCTCTAACTTTTTCAAGTTTATCTCAAAACCTGCATTATACAAATCGGAATGGGCGAATAACTACGATGCCCGAATTAGTTTCTACATACTGCTAAGTATGATTCCGGCTGGCGTAATCGGATTTACCCTGCGGTCTAATTTGGAAGAGGCGTTTCAGAGTCCGATTTTGGTCTCGGCCATGTTACTGGTTACTGGTGCCATCCTGTTTACCAATAAATTTGTGTTACCTAAAGAAGGAAAAGTAACCCCGAAGAATGCGTTCATCATGGGTATTGCCCAGGCGGCTGCCATGATTCCAGGTATTAGTCGATCGGGTACCACCATCACGATGGGTGTTCTACTGGGCATGAAGCGCGAAGATGTAGCCGATTTTTCTTTTTTAATGCTGATTCCGGTGCTGGCTGGTGCAACGCTTGTTGAACTGCTCGATGTTTTTTCAGGCTCAGCCGAAGACATTGTTATTTCTTCGCTAGTAGTTGCTTTCTTTGCGTCGTTAGTCTCTGGTTATTACGCCCTCAAGTTTCTATTAAAGCTGTTTAAGCAAAAGGGATTGCATTATTTCGCGTACTACTGCTGGACAGTAGGTATACTCGGATTAATCTATTTCAGTTTTAAATAAGCTTACCATCTGCATTTAAGTATTGATGAGGGTAGCAAATTTCGGTACCTTTCTGCACTAATTTTCCGACTTTAAACATTAATCATGGTCACTTACATTTTCATTCTGTTGGCTACCCTTGCTATTGCCTCGGCGTTGGCAACAATTATGAGCAAAAGTACAGTTAACAGTGCGCTTTTTCTGGTTTTGAATATGGTTGCACTAGCCGGAGTATATTTGCTTTTGAAAGCTCAATTTCTTGCAGTGGTGCAAATTCTGGTGTATGCAGGGGCCATTATGGTACTGTTCCTGTTCGTAATCATGCTCCTGAATGTTGAAGACGAACAATCAGTTTTTTCAAAATTTACGTTCAAATATGCATTTGGCGTATTTCTTGGAGTGATTGTAGCCGCTCAGATACTTTATGCTGTCGCCAGTTATACCGACATTCTCCCCGATATCTCCGGTGAGATGGTGTATGTTGGAACGGTTGAAGCAATAGGTACAACGATGTTTACCGAATACCTCTTCCCATTTGAAGTAACCGCCATTCTGCTCACCGTTGCTGTAGTTGGCGCATTGTTTATCGCGCAACGCAAACCTAATTCACAGAACTAATGCTGTCTCTAACTTGGTTTCTTGGTCTGAGCGCCATCCTTTTTACAATCGGTACCATAGGCGTACTTACCCGTAAAAATGCAATCGTAATCTTCATGAGTGTCGAGCTCATGCTAAATGCCGTAAACCTGACATTGGTGTCATTCAGCTCATTCATGGGCGATATTCACGGTCAGATTCTGGTATTCTTTTCTCTATGTGTCGCCGCGGCTGAAGCAGCTGTTGGACTGGCCATCATCATTGCGATATTCAGAAATAACCACACTGTTGATATCACCAAAATCAAGTTGCTCCGCTGGTAATCTAAATTAGAACACCGGTTAACAACCGTTAATCAACCCACTTCATGAATCCCTATATTGATTTAGTACCTTATGTGATCGGCCTGCCGTTGCTCGGATTTCTAATCAACGGTCTGATTGGTCTTAGTTCTCCCGCCTGGAGAAAGCAAAAGACATTAATCGGAGCTATTGCCACACTTTGTGTATTCATACCTTTTCTGATATCAGTTCTACTGTTTGCCGGACTCTCAGCCGACTCCTCTGCCTCCATCTACAGATTATTCACCTGGATCGAAGCCGGGTCATTTACTTCTGATATCGCCTGGCGCGTCGATCAGCTGTCGGTTTTCATGGCCCTAGTTGTCACAGGCGTCGGATCGCTCATCCATCTGTATTCAATGGGATACATGAGCGAAGATGAAGGCTACTGGAAGTTCTTTACCTACCTTAACTTGTTCATCTTTGCTATGATGAACCTCATCATGGGTAATAACCTGTTGTTATTGTTCCTCGGATGGGAAGGTGTTGGAGTTTGTTCGTACCTGCTTATTGGCTTCTGGTACGGAGATATGGCCAAATCATCGGCTGCAAAAAAAGCCTTCGTGTACAACCGAATTGGTGACTTTGCATTCCTAATTGCCATGTTCCTCGTTTTCAAATACGTAGGAAGTATTGATTTCGACGTGATTTTCGCTTCGCTTGATTTAATTCCGACTGATGCCGCTTTCTGGATTGCTTTACTGATGTTCATCGGAGCTACCGGTAAATCGGCTCAGATTCCACTTTTTGTCTGGTTGCCAGATGCTATGGCCGGACCAACGCCCGTTTCGGCCCTTATCCACGCCGCGACCATGGTGACATCTGGGATTTACCTTATCTCCAGAATGTCGGCTCTGTACGTAATGGCTCCTACGGTAATGCTAATTGTAGCCATTGTGGGTGCCTTAACCGCAATCGTTGCTGCCAGTATTGCCCTCACTCAAAACGACATTAAACGAGTACTTGCTTATTCGACAGTTTCCCAGCTCGGATTTATGTTCCTGGCTTTAGGTAGTGGGGCTTTCATAGCCGCGATGTTCCACGTTATTACGCACGCGTTCTTCAAAGCCTGTTTATTCCTTGGATCTGGCTCGGTAATTCACGCTATGCATGGCGTTGAGCATAAACTCGAGCACGAAGGCAAGCATGTTCATTTCGATCCGCAGGATATGCGTTTCATGGGCGGACTCAGAAAATTCATGCCTCATACCTATAAAACGTTTTTGATTGCTACTATTGCAATTGCAGGTATTCCGCCATTGGCCGGATTCTTCTCTAAAGATGAAATCCTAGCCATGACCGTAAACGCAGGTGTAATCGGATATCAGCCTATCTATTTCATACTGTGGGGCGTTGCAATGCTCACCGCATTCATGACGGCTTTCTACATGTTCCGACTCACCTTTACCACATTCCACGGTACATTCAAGCTTCCTCAGAAGTTCGAAGAAGCGAAAGGAAGTGAGAAGTATTTGCATGAGAGTCCGTGGACAATGACTGCGCCACTTTGGATACTCGCAGTTTTATCGATTCTTGGCGGATTTATGGGCTTTCCCGACTTCATTGTCGAGACGTTCACCGGAGCTAAGGCGCATGCCAACTGGCTGCATGGATGGCTGATCGGAGTAACCTCAGAATACGATCTCGTACTTGCGAAAGGCACCAAATGGCTGATTTTACTCGCATCCGTAATCGTAGCCTCAGTTGCAAGTTACTTAGCCTACATCATGTACACCGACGACAAATCTGAAGCATCAGATGCCCGAATCGTGGCGATGTTCGGCGGATTCTACACCGTTTGGGCAAACAAGTACAAATTCGACGAGTTCTACGAAGGATACATCGCTAATCCAATCGTCAAACTCTCAGATAAAGTATTAGCTGTTTTCGACATCAAAATTATTGATGGCTTCGTGAATTTAATTGCCGGTGTCGTACGCTTCGCAGGAAGTCTGCTTCGATACATTCAGACAGGTGTAACTCAAAACTATGCCATTGCTTTGGTCCTCGGTACCGTACTTGTGGTCGCAATGTTACTCTTCGGATAATTCGTAATTACAAATGGAACTACTCTTAAATATTACCATCTACTTGCCCATTCTTGGGGTTCTGGCAATTCTTGCTACCCGCAACGATCAGGCTATCCGATGGATTGCATTATTCGTAACAACGGCGACCTTCGCACTGTCGATTCCGTTGATGCTCAATTTCAACGCTGCTACTTCTGATGTTGCCCACTACGTGACTGAAAGTGGTTCGTTAATTGGTGGTCTCGACATCAAATATATCGTCGGACTAGACGGACTCAGCCTCTTGTTGTTCATGCTGACCACATTCATGGGTCCAATTGTTGTACTTTCAGCCTGGGAATCAGTAAAAAAACACCTCGGCGGATTCTACTCCATGCTTTTAATCCTTCAAACCGGATCTTTAGGCGTTTTTGCCTCATTGGATATGGTCGTTTTCTACATCTTCTTTGAGTTGACGCTCATCCCGATGTACTTCTTAATTGGTATTTGGGGTGGATCTGGCAGAATCGAAGCAACCATCAAGTTCTTCATTTACACCCTTGTCGGGTCTTTAATAATGCTAATTGCATTGTTGTTCCTCGGTTTTCATGCCGGAGATGCCATCAACGCAGGTGTATTTACATCCGACTGGAGACTCATTTCTGGTCCGGAATACCATATCGGATTGGTTGAACAAACCTACATGTTCCTGGCATTTGCCTTAGCGTTCTGTATCAAAGTGCCGCTGTTTCCATTCCACACCTGGTTGCCGTATGCTCACACCGAGGCACCAACAGCCGGTTCAGTCGTACTTGCGGCCATCATGCTAAAAATGGGTACATATGGATTGATTCGCTTTGCCCTGCCGATTTTCCCAAATGCAGTTATTGCCTTTGCACCATATTTAGCCGCACTAGCAGTAATCGGAATCATCTACGGCGCCTTGGTCGCGATGGTTCAAAAAGATGTCAAGAAACTGGTTGCGTATTCATCGGTCAGTCACCTGGGATTTGTAGTACTTGGAATCTTCGCCCTTAATACCATGTCGGTTCAAGGTGCAATCATCCAGAACATCAACCACGGATTGTCAACCGGCGCACTCTTCCTTATCGTTGGAATGATTTACGATCGCCGCCACACACGAATGATTTCAGAATTCGGCGGACTATCCAGCGTGATGCCCGTATTTGCAGTCATGTTCATGATAGCAACGTTCTCCTCAATCGGCTTACCCGGTCTAAACGGCTTTGTGGGTGAATTTTTAATTCTGATGGGAGCTTTCAATTCTGATGTGCTGGTAAGTAACTGGTTTGCCATCATCGCAACGCTTGGCGTTATTTTAGCCGCGGTATACATGCTGTGGATGTTCCAAAGAGTGATGTTCGGTCCGGTGACCAAAGATGAAAACAAGATTCTAAAAGATTTGAACGCACGGGAAATCGGACTTTTAATCCCTGTTATGATTTTCATCGTATGGATTGGGGTTTATCCGAGCTACTTTACCGGATTTTCAGAAGTTCAGGTAGAAAAAATACTGGATCAATCCTTGGAGAAAAGTGAAACCGTGCTATTGAACAGCAGATCTGAAGAACTCCCTCAGTGGGCTGGAAAATTTTACGATGTGACCACCGATATGGCCGCAACATTGACTAATTCCGAAAAATAACCATCAATGGAACTACTACACGATATTAATCTTTACCTGCCGGGTACAATCATTGCAATTGCCGGCTTAGTGGTTATGATGTTATCGGCTTTCAATGCCGACCACAAAACTGTTTACTGGACGTCCATTCTCTTCACCGCAGTTGCGCTAGTACGTTCGTTTGCTGATTTATTTGTCACCCAGACGGAAGTGTTCCACAACATGGCAGCCGTCGGTGGAATTGCCTCATTCGGGACGTTCATCATCCTTACAGGAACATTGTTTACCCTTCTTTTGTGCTACGACTACTTTGAGAAAGTAGGTAATTATCATTCTGAGGTATATGCAATTATCTTATTTGCTACAGTAGGGATGGTTGTTTTGGCAACAGCTACGAACCTGGTAACTGTATTTCTCGGACTCGAAACCATGTCCATAGCGCTTTATGTATTGGCCGGAGTTGTGAAGTCAGACAAGCGCGGTATCGAAGCTGCCCTCAAATATTTCCTACTTGGAGCGTTCTCAACGGGATTTTTCCTATATGGAATTGCATTGCTTTACGGCGCGGCGGGATCAACGTCACTAGCCGACATCGGCGCGGTAACAGAAAAGGGTCTGATTTACTGGGCAGGTGTTTCGTTGCTTTTAACAGGATTCTTCTTCAAAGTTTCAGCGGTACCGTTCCACATGTGGACACCGGATGTGTATCAAGGATCAGCCACACCGATTACCGGTTACATGGCAACAGCGGCCAAATCAGCCGGATTTATCTCCCTTATTTTGATTTTAAGTCGTGCTTTAGACACAAGTGTGGAGCAGTGGAGTGAAGTATTCAAAGTAATCGCCGTTCTCACGATGGTATTTGGAAACATCATTGCGCTTGTACAAACAAATGTTAAGCGGATGTTGGCCTACTCAAGTATTGCTCACGCCGGATACATCTTAGTCGGCTTAGCCGCAGGAACTCCTGAAGGATACACGGCAGTTCAGTTCTACTTATTTGCATACACGTTAATGAACATCGGTGCATTTGGTGTAATTGCGTACTACGAGCGATACAAAGGAGCTGACTTAACCGAACTAGACAACTATGCCGGACTCGGATTCGAAAAACCGCTCATGGCCGTAGTATTATCTATATTCCTTTTCTCATTAGCTGGAATTCCGCCATTGCTCGGATTTGCCGGTAAATATCTGGTATTTGCAGCTGCGGTTCAGGCTGATATGATACTTTTAGCTGTGATTGGGGTACTAACAAGTGCAGCTGCTGCATTTTATTACCTCAGAGTGATGGTTTATTTATTCATGAAACCGGCAGTTAAAGATATCAAGCTGGCACCTGTCGGGGGAATTTACACCTCGGTAATCGTGATACTGGCATTATTGACAGTGGTACTTGGTGTAATGCCCTGGACGATAGCCGATATTCTCGCAACGTTCTAGCACACAGTTTGCTTAGCTCAAAGCCCGTCACTTCGTTGTGTCGGGCTTTTTTGCTTTTAAAGTGTTTGCTTTATGCGTATCTTTCGCCACCCTGTTGATGGAACTACCATCGACTGTTAATCCATAACATCCGTAGGAGCTATGAAAAAGAATTATTACGAATTAACGTATATCGTTAATGCTGTTCTAGACGAAGATCAGATCAAGGCAACAGTTGCCAAATTTACTGATTTGTTAACTGCAAACGGTGCAGAAATCGATGAAGTGAACGAGTGGGGCATACAAAGCCTCGAGTACGAAATCGATAAAAAAGGCACTGGGTACTATGTAAACGCATATTTCACAGCTTCAGGTGAAATCATCTCTAAGATTGAGCGTGCAATGCAAATTGACGACAATGTTATGCGTTACCTGCACATCAAGTACGACAACAAAATGCTTCAGTTCCGTGAGCTTCAGAAGAAAGGTGAAACACCTGCACTTCGCGAGCGCACCGAAGAAGACAAGCAGTAATCAGGTTGCCCCTAATCAAATTTTAAGAACAGTATTATGTTAAAGAATCCACAACACCCCAAAAAAGGTAAAATCCGCGATAAAGAGTGTCTCTTTACAAAATCAGGATTTACATACATCGACTACAAAAACGTCGAAGTACTAAAGAAATTTATTAACGACCAAGGTAAGATCCTTCCACGTCGTGTAACCGGAACCAGTGCGAAATTTCAGCGTCAATTGGCAACAGCAGTAAAACGCGCCCGCCACCTGGCCCTGCTTCCATTCGTCGCAGAAAACTACAGATAATTAGGAGAAGCGAACTATGAAATTAGTACTTAAGCAAGATGTTGAAAATCTTGGCGAAGCCGGCGAAATCGTAACAGTTAAAGCTGGTTACGGACGTAATTTCTTGATTCCATCCGGAAAAGCTATTATGGCAACACCTGGATCTATCAAGTCAGCCGAAGAAGAAACCCGTCAGGCTTCTAAAAAACGTGAAGGACTCCTCAAAGCAGCGCAAGATCTCGCAACGAAGCTTTCTTCCGTTTCTGTAACAATTAGCGTTACTGCTGGCGAAGACGGAAAAATCTTCGGAACAGTTACCTCACAACAAGTTACTGATGCCATCAACGAGAAAGGTTTCGAAGTTGATCGTAAGAAAGTTACTGTTGAAGATGTTAAATCACTCGGCGAATACACCGCCACCGTACAAATTCAAGGCGATATCAAAGCCGACGTTAAAGTATGGGTTGTGAAAGCTGAGAAGTAATCCGGCTTTTTTGATTACATTTGAAGGAGGGCGAAGCAATTCGTCCTCCTTTTTTTGTTTATAAGCTTTTTTTGATGCAGACGCAGAATCATGGTGTTTATACTTCAATTCGAGATGCTTATCCAGGTATGATTAACCCATGCCTTAGTGTACGAGTGTATATCATCCTGTCGATTCTGATCTTCGCCCCATTCGTCGCATTCGCACAGTTTCCAGAAAAAACACAATCATTCGCTGTCAGTCCCGCCGACTCAACAATTCAACTCGACCTGCTAACCCTCTCGCACTCGATTCAAGTAACGCACGCAGACTCTACCTTTTCTAGCGAACACTGGCATTTCAACAGAAATACGGGTCAACTCGTGATTCAATGGCCACGCTTCTGGACCTCATTGCCTACCGAGTTAACCATAACCTGGCAATATCAGCCCTTATCGTTACAGCGCACCTACTCGCTAAGAGAACCCGTTCAGTTTCAGCTCGATGATGCCGAAGACGCCCCAGAACAGACACAATTCCGTAGAACCACCCAGTCTGATCTTCTCGGAACAGGATCGTTGCAAAGCAGTGGAAGCATCACACGAGGGGTAATAGTAGGATCAAACCGG
>JAIUMT010000023.1 GCA_022565415.1 Balneolales bacterium
AAGGTTGTGGATTTTGCATAAGCTTCCGGGTGCCGAAAACGCATATCATATTTCGGGGATTTATAATCTGAAAGGAATTTTGAATCCGGAGTTATTTAATGATGCAATCTCGCACATGATTATGCGTCATGAGGTGCTTAGAACTACGTTTATTAACGTTGATGATCATCCTGAGCAGGTCATTCATGCGAATCCGTTACCAATGGCGGAGTATGTCGATGCTACATGTGTGGACACTTCCGAATCGTGGCAAAATGAGGTAACGCAGGCCACGCTACATACTCCGTTCGACTTGTCAGATCCATCCCTTTTCCGAAGTGTTTTGATAAAAACCGCGCCGGATGCGTACCGTTGGGTTGTTTGTATGCATCACATCATAAGCGACGGATGGTCGGTTGACATAATGCTCGACGAAATTCAGATTTTGTATCGTCAACTTGCTGACAAATCTGCACCAAAACTGGCACCATTGCCGATTCAGTACAAAGATTTTGCTAGCTGGATGGATGATCAGCAACAAGCTCCCGAGTATGCCGAGTTGGAGCAGTTTTGGCTGGATCAGTTTTGCGATCCAATAGAACCGATCACGTTTCCATTTCAAAAACCTCGTCCTGCGCTGAAATCCTATCATGGGAGATCGATATCGACAAGCATCCCGGATGAGACTTTTAGTCAGGTGAAAAGCCTTCACAAACAAGGATTCAGCTCATTTATTACGTTAACGACCGCGCTATCCCTCGCTTTCAAATCGATTCTTGGTCGAAATGAGTTCGTAATTGGAACTCCTGTAGCCGGACGATTTTTGCCAGAGCTTGAATCCCTCATCGGATTCTTCGTGAATGTTGTGCCAATAAAGATAAACCTTGACGGACACGAAACTCCGAAAGAGTCACTTCAGGCCATGCGGCGGTTGATCATGTCGGCTTTGGAGCATCAGCAGGTGTCATTCGATAAATGGACTTCTAAGCTTGACCATGTCAACGATCCGTCGCGATCGCCGATTTTTGATGTGCTTGTTGTATATCATAACAATCCGACTTCAAATTGGCATTTGGATCAAGTGACGTTGACCGCCCAAGACTTTGAGGAAAAGTACAGTAAATATGATCTGGTTGTTGAATTCACAGAACACGAGTCGGGCCTGGAGCTACTGATTAATTACAATACCGATCTGTTTGAGTCAGGCGATATGGAGTCCTTTACGAGGTTTTTGGGGCAAATACTACACACCATTACAGCGCAGCCGGATGTAGTAATTCAAAGCTTACCCGCTTTGCTCACGACCACTGTTGCTCCAAAGGGGACATCAGCCAGAAATGAGGGTTATTCCACGTCGGCATCTGATGTCGCCAAGGCTATAGTAGTCTCAACGCCAGCAACCGATGTTAACAAAATCGTTGCTAACCCAACATTAGCATCAGACGCAACTAAAACTGCCGCGAACTCGACGCTAACAACAGGAATTCCGAAGGCTGCTTCAAACTCGACGCTAACTGCACATACTGCCAAAATTCCAGAAAACCCAACGCCGGCATCAGGAGTTGCTAAAACTGCTACCAACCCGACGTTATCATCTAGTGTTGCCAAGGCTGATGACCCGCTGCTCAGGCATTTAAAAGATATCTGGGCCAATGTCCTTGGTCGGGCGGACTTCACCGAAACAGACAACTTTTTCGCCCTGGGAGGGGATTCAATTAAGGCAATCCAGATTTCCTCGGCTCTCTACCAACACGGTTACAAACTCACCATTGCGGCACTTTTCAGCTTTCCCACCATTCGCGAGCTTCACTCAAGAATAGAGCTTATCACGCAGCAAACCGACCAGGAACCAATTTCGGGATCACATCCGCTCACGCCGATCCAATCTTGGTTGTTTTCGCGCGATGCGGAGACGTTGAATCGATTTTATCAGTCCGCGCTGGTGAAATTAGACCATCCGCACCCACTTTCGGTCATCAAGACGGCATGGAAAAAAGTGATGATTCACCACGATGAGCTTCGAGCCCGGCCGATATCCACAAACGATACCGTTTCGATGAAAATTGGTCAATCGGTGCCTCAATTTCGCTTCGATCATCGACATTTCGGTGATGATGATGAGCTTCAGCAGGAAGTGGTAAACTGGCTGGATTCCTGGATTCCCGATTCCAAGGTTTTTGATGATCCGTTGTGCTCGGTTCTGGTGCTGACACAAAAATCCACCTCAGAGCGACATGTTTTTATCGCTGTGCATCATCTTTTGGTTGATATTGTGTCGTGGCGACCGATTCTAGAGGATTTCAACACGGCACTAGATGGACTGATGAACACATCCGAGGTCGCGCTTCCTCTAAAAACAACATCGTTTCAAGATTGGGCGCGATTTGTGGAAACAACACGAAATAGTGCGACGATGGACCCGGTTCGACGCTTTTGGGCTGACCAAAAACCCGAGCTAGAACAAGGAAAGCTATCACTGGCTGAGGCCATTTCTAAACGAACCCGTTCTACCCTTGAACTCACTGAACTAGCCGAGAGTCTTGGGAATACGACGCGTGTTTTCCAGGCTAAAATGAATGATGTGCTCGCAACAGCGATGTCCCGGGCGTTGGTTGAACTTGGTCACGGAGAACAAGTCAACATCACCCAAGAGGTTCACGGACGCGACAGCATGCCAAATGAGTCCGTTGACCGTACAGTGGGTTGGTTCACGAATGAGTTTCCGGTTTCAATCAGATATCATGCAGATACCGCGAGGCACCTTCGGGAAGTAAAAGAAGCTCGGGTTCGCTTTGAAGAGCATGGTCGTTGGTTCATGATTAGTGAATCTGCGGAATATGTGTCCGCCATTCAGCAGTCATCCGTTGGTATAAATTATGTTGGTGACGTAACCGCGAGTGAACCGCTAAAAAGGATTTCCATTGTTGGCGATACAACCATCATCGATCAATCCCTCGAGGACGGACTCAATTTAGGAAAACCTATCACCGTCTTTGGTTTTACACAAAGTGATACGCTTACGCTGACGATTGAATCACAAATTGAATCACTTTCGGCACAGAAAATCGCAACTGCACTTGCGCGTGTGTTGTCGGAATTAGGCACACTTTCCCATCAGACCGACCAAAATGTAAACACGCCAAGCGACTTCGACTACGATGGTCTGGACATCGACAGCCTTGACGATTTACTGAAAAGCATAAAATAGCACGTTAAATGAGCTCCGTACAGGTTAAAAATATTTGTGGGTTATCTCCGGTTCAGGAAGGCATGTACTTCCATTACCTAATGGCGCGCCCGAACGACCCGTACGTAATTCAGTCTCAGTACGAGCTTGAAGGATTTGTGGATTCTGAGCGGCTGAAGGTAGCTTTCGATGTGCTGGTAGATCGGCACGACAGCCTGAGAACGTTGTTTATGCATCAGAAAACACCCGATCCGGTGCAGATTGTTCTAAACAAACGGGAAACTCCGTTCGAATTTCACGATTTGAGCGGGCAGGACGAACCGGAAGCTTGCATTGGCGACTATACAATCAGCGACATCAAAAAGGGGTTCGATCTGTCTAAGGATCCGCTGATTCGTTTAGCGTTATTCCAAATTGGGGATGAATCATTTCGTCTCGTAATGACCTTGCACCACATCATTTTGGATGGATGGAGTTCCGGAGTAATCGAAAACGAGCTGTTTCGAATTTATGCAGGTAATGCATTTGCCGCTGATGTCGTGAAGAGGTCTCCGGTTTCGTTTGCCGGGTACATTAAATGGCTGAAAAGTCAGCCAGAGAACGAGGGCATCGAATATTTCAAGAAAATCATTCCGGTTGATGTAAATGTGAATCCATTTACTCGAGACAATAAGTCTGATGTAAATTCGAACCTGCTTAAAGAAGATGATAAGTCTGATGCAAACGCGAATCCATTTACCGAAGATAACAAGGTTGATGTAAGTACCAATCCGCTTTCCCAAGACGATAAGTCTGTTGATAACCCAACCCCTGGTGTTCACAAATCTATTACGAACATCGATTTTGAAACGACTCGTCAGCTCAAAACATTGGCATCAGAACAGCAAGTCACCTTATCTGACCTATTGCGAGCGGCCTGGTATTTATGCACATGCAAACTAACCGGATCGGATCGATTTACAACGTTGCATACCGTCTCGGGTCGCCCGGCAGAACTTCCTGGATCTTCAGAAATGGTTGGAATGTTTATCAATGCGATGGTCCAACCAGTTACCATATCCGACCAATCGATTCTTGAGTTTCTTCGTCAGCACCATCAACAGTTTGCCCAAAGCCTCACGTGGCAACATGTTTCGATGAGCAAGGTGGCAAAATCTGTGGGTGTGCAATCGGAACTCGCCGATTCACTGCTGGTTTTCGAAAATTATCCGGAGTTGGGTGACGAGCGTGCCTCATTGGAGGCGGCCATGGGATTTACGTTTAAGTCGCTTAGCTCTGATGAGACCACAAATTATCCGGTTACAATTCAGTTTCATATTGGCGATACCATCGAAGTTCGCTATTTCCTGAAGGAAAATTGGTTCAACACAGCGGATCTGCAACGGTTTGAGAAAGCCTTTGACGAAGTCCTTCGGGAGATTGTCCGTGACCCGTTTCAGTCGGTGATGACCTTTCTGCCAAAACAAAGCCAGAAACTTCCTGCTGAGGAGCTATCTGTATATATAAGCTCAAATTTCACCGATACTTCGATCGAGCCTTACCTGAATTGGTGGCTGGAATCGGCAGGATTTAGTCCGGAGATTAAACTTGCCGATTATAACTCGGTAATTCAGGAAACAATGGATTCAGAAAGTTTGATTTTCACGCATTCTGGTCCCTCATTGATACTACTTAAGGTGTTGGATTTGGCTAGATTCCGGCCGGATTTGTCGGGAGAGAGTCTCGAGAAGTTCCTGATTGATACTATTTCTGTTATAACGAGCAATCTCAAAAAACATCCGGGGGCTTACCCGCTTTGCATTGCGCTCACTCCGGAGCAACCCGAATTGATTGATAACGTTTCGGCTGCACGCTATGAACGTGTGATATCGCATTTACAGACCGAGATTTCCGGTTCAGATCACATCAAAATGATAGATTTGCGTCAGTCGCATCTGTCGAATGCCGATGTTTTTGATGCCACCTCAAATCAAATCGGACATATTCCTTACACCGAGGCCGGATATTCTTATCTGGCGAGTCAGCTTGCGCGAACGTTGCGCGCCTGGAAGCATCAGCCTTTCAAAGTGATTGTTCTAGATGCCGACAACACGCTGTGGCAAGGTGTTTTAGGTGAAGACGGGGTTGATGGTGTTCAAATAACTGAAGCCCATAAGTTGCTTCAAAATTTCATGCTTGAGCGCCGAAATGAGGGATTTTTACTGGCACTTTGCACGAAAAATAACAACGTGGATGTAGAAGAGTTTTTTGCTTCCAGAGCCGACATGGTTTTGAAATCATCAGACTTTGTTAGCATTAAGGCCAATTGGGCCCCGAAATCGGGCAATATTCGGGAGTTGGCTCAGGAGTTAAACCTTGGCCTGGACAGTTTTATTTTTCTGGATGACAGTTCTCTCGAAATCGAGGAAGTCAGTTCGGAATTACCTGATGTTTTGGCGCTGAAACTACCAGAGCAGACATCACAGTGGAAGCTGTTTTTGGGTCATGTTTGGGCATTCGACACGTTCAACGTCACGAAAGAAGACCGAAATCGCACCGAGTTGTATCAGGCCGAGACGAAACGACGTGAAATCGCTCTCAAGCACGATCAACCCGATGATTTCATAGCTCAACTTAATGTCAAAACCGAGTTTATTCACGCCCAAGAGGCATTTCTACCCAGAATTGAACAGCTCACTCAACGTACCAATCAGTTCAATCTGAATGGCCGACGATTCACCCTCGCCGAGGTGATATCCTACGGAGAACAAGCGGGTCAGCAGGTTATCGCGATGTCGGTAAGTGACCAGTTTGGTGAATATGGATTAACAGGCGCATTGTTCATCCGCATTGATGAAAATATTCTTCATGTTGATGCGTGGATGTTGAGCTGTCGGGTGCTTTCGCGTGGAGTGGAACATCATGTTATTCGCTTTTTATCGACGATTGCATCACGAAATGGAGCCGACATCATTCGCTTCCATCATGTCAAAACTCCGAAGAATGTCCCAGTTCAATTATTCTTGTTAGGTGAGTTATTCGAATTGGCTTCAAACGCGGATGCTGATATAGATTTTGTCTGCGAAAATGTGAAGAAAGTGCCGGATGTTGGGTCTTTTGCTCTAGTTGAATCCCTTCAACAATCACATCAGCCACAAAATCCCCAAATTAATCGGCAAGTTGCGCCTAGTTTTGAGAAGATTGACCGTGCTGATGAAGTTGCGTATGACCATCTTCCTGAAACATCGGGCGCAGCATTTCAACATATTCGCAACAAGCGCTATCTCGCCGCGATTCACAAATTACATCCCCAAAAGCTGCAGAATTGCCGAAAAGCCATAAATAACGCGATTTATACCCATCTAACCGCTTACATGGAACCGATTACTCAATCGGAGCATCAGATCGCAGCAATTTGGAGCGATCTTTTGGATGTTACTCAGGTGGGCAGAAACGACGATTTCTTCCATTTGGGCGGAAATAGTCTGATGGCGACCCGACTGGCTTCCAGGCTATACAAAACATTCGGAATCGACATCAATCTGAAGAGTGTTTTCGAAAATTCGGTTCTTAATGCGTTAGCGGCAGTAATTGATTACATGGATATCGCGTCGACGAAGGCAAGTGTCGAGGAAATCATGGTTATTGAGTCAGATAGTTACTCACTTTCGGACTCCCAGCTCAGAATCTGGCGCTCCGAACAGGTTTTTGATACAAGTGCGGGGTACATTCTTGGTGGCGCCTATCGCATCGGGGGGGATTTCGACATCGACCGACTCCGAATGGCGATTCAGCGACTAACAAACCGACATTCTGCGCTACGAACGACGTTTCCGCAGATAAACGGTGAACCGCGTCAGGTAATACACGATGCTGTTTCCGTGCCGGTTCTTAGTTTTGAAACGTCTGGCACACCTGATGACCTTTCTCAAAAAATCGAGGCGTTTTTCACAACCCGATTTGATCTTGAAAACGGACCATTACTGGCGTTCGCTTATCATCAAAATTCATCCGATGACCATATTCTTGCGATTAAGATTCATCATCTCGTAACCGATGGCTGGTCGCAAGGTATCGTTATGAAACAGCTATTAGAGCTGTATCAGAATGGTTCGGATGCTCAGGCAAAAGCAGAGGCACCGACCGTTCGATTCGTTGATTTTGTACACTGGCAGCAAAATCAGGCAGATTCTCAGCACGCGGACTGGAAAAAATTCTGGGAAATGGAGCTATCTGATGAATATGAGCGATTTGAGTTCCCAGCCGATTATCCGCGCCCAAAAACCATCAAAAAGTCGACCCAACAGTTGTCTATTTCGGTTGATGCAGACTTTCGGTCAAAAGTGGATGCCTTTTCCAGAAGAAATCAGCTTTCGTTGTACATGACCATGATGGCCAGCGTCCATTTATTGGTTCAAAAATATACTGGAAGTGCGGATAACGTCATTGGTTCGCCGTTTTCTGGTCGGACACACCCATCGGTTCAGGACACGGTCGGGTTCTTTGTCAACACGCTGCCGTTTAGAATGAAATCCCAATCCGAGCAATCGCTTTCGGCTTGGTTGAACGAAATTCGCGAAAAAACCATCCACATGTTGCAATATCAGCATGTGTCATTGGATACGATCCTGAGTCACATGCAGATTACGGCAACTGATGGGCGTCCGCCACTGTTTGACGTGCTAGTATTGGTTCAGGAAGAGCCCGAGTCAGACGGGTCTGACGGGTCTAGTGAGTCCGGGGAGTCTGATGAGGCTGGCTCCCAATCCGACGGATCTGGTGATTCTGGTGTGCCAAAATCCACCGGATTATCGATAAAACCTTTCTCATCAGAGCACATGGGAGCGGGATACGACCTTGTTTTCCAGGTTTTCAGTTCGCGAAATGCCTGGAGACTGGTAATTGAGTATCAGCCGGAGCTTTTCCACCCGAGAACGATAACCGCACTGGGTGAACATTGGAAAGCGGTGTTGAAGAACATGACGGAAGCAGATGATCGAGCTTTGGTATCAGAGATATCGGCCAATACGCTTGAAATCAACAATACGTTGAAGCGACTTGGGCGGGGCGCAAAACGAGATTATCCAGATCAAACGCTGCTTGAGGTATTCGAATCTGTTGCACTTCGAAATCCTACATCCATCGCCTTAATTGATGAAAAGAATCGCGATACTACCTATCACGAGCTCGATTTGCTGTCGACTTCGGTCGCTCGAAAGCTCATAAACCGTGGTGTTCGTCCGGGGGACCGGATTATAGTAAACACCGAGTTGAAGAGTCATGCTATTTTGTTGATGCTGGCTTTGTTTAAATGTCGGGCAATCTATGTGCCGGTCGATAGTGAGACGCCGGCGCCCCGACTCGAATACATCATGGAAACATGCAATCCGGTGTATCGAATAATTGATTTTCTCGACGCATCTGCGATAACCGAGACTTCCGAGCCTTTTGAGACTACTGATTCTCTCGAAAGTCCCAAGATTCCTGAAACAGAGACATCAGTGGAATTCGAAAAATCGGAACCTATCGAATCTCCCGAAAAAGCACCATCCGAACAAACCCATGTCCTGGTTTTGTTAGTGCAGCAGTTGCTCGATGAACCAACTCCCGACCCAGTTGACTTACCCGAGCGCGGCGAGCCGGGCGATTCTGCGTACATCATTTTCACTTCGGGATCCACCGGACGACCAAAAGGCGTGGAGGTGCATCATCGCGGACTGGTGAACATGACCCACACCACCTGCCGAAATTGTGATGTAAATGCCTCCGATAGAGTTATTTGCTTCGCTTCCATATCGTTCGACGCGTCGTTATCTGAGTTTTATATGGGATTTTTGCCGGGCGCGACTCTGATTTGCCCCGAAAACTCCATCAAAAAGGATGCCTTCGAATTCGTGGATTTCATGAATCGCCAAAAAATTAGTGTAATTACGATTCCACCGGTGTTTCTGGCTAGTTTGAATCGTCCGGAGTTGCCGCATTTGAAGTCGATTCTTACGGCTGGTGAAGCCGCGCGCAAGTCCGATGCCCTGCATTATGCCAAAACGAAACGGTACATCAACGCATACGGACCAACAGAATGTTCCGTGGGATCAAATGCTCATATTGTTCAGGCTGATGGAAATTATTCGTCACAAATCCCCATCGGAACGGCATTCGACAACGTTCAATTGGCTGTTCTCGACAAAAACCTGGAGCTGGCTCCGTTCGGGGCAACAGGTCAACTGGCGATTAATGGGATTCAGGTTGCCAAGGGGTACTATGGGCGACCCGACCTCACGGAGAAGGTGTTTATTCGTCATCCCGAGTTTGAGGGCCGGACTTATCTCACCGGGGATTTAGTGCGTTGGAATGCTCAGGGTCAGCTGGAATTCATCGGGCGGAACGACAATCAGGTTAAAGTTAGAGGTTATCGCATCGAGCTGGATGAAATCAAACAACAACTCGAGCTCATTTCGGATGTATCCATTTCACATATTCAGGTTGTGACAGATTCGCATGGCGAGAAACAGATAATCGCCTGGCTGGTTGAGGTAAATCCGATAAATGATGAAGATCTTCGCCGTGCTCTCTTGAGACACCTGCCCAATTATATGATTCCAGCGCGATTTATTCGTGTGCCTGAAATCAAGCTCACCATAAATGGCAAAGTTGATGTAAAATCGCTGCCAAATCCCTTTGAGCAGGGATCGCGTCAACAAATATCTACCTATTCGGGCGATAATCCAGAGTTGAAACTTCTACACGAAGCACTTGGCAATTATCTCACCGGGACAATCGACATAACCGCATCCTTCACACAAGTTGGCGGAGACTCGATCAAGGCCATTCAGATTACAAACTTTCTGAAACAACATGGTTATCCGATTCGGGCCGGACTACTTTACGAAGTTTCGAGGCTAGACGAACTGTCCGAACACATGACCAAAGTTAAGTCACAATTATCTGGCAAACCCGCTTTGAAGCCCGGCATTGTTCGATGCACTCCAATGCAGCAATGGTTTTTTCGTGAAGTAACAGAACCAGATCAGCAGAATTTGTTCTGGATGCAGGCCGGATTTACAGTACATCAGGTGTTGCCCAGCGATTTCATCATCCAAATGCTCCGTGAGTTGGTTTCACATCATGAAATTTTCCGGATTCGATTCAATAATAATGATACGGCAAATGACATAATTGAAGCAGAGCCTATAGTAGATATTCAACTGCTTGATGGTGACTCTGCTGACTTTACTACACAGCTAGACAAATATCACCAATCGCTGAATCGAATCATAGATTTTGAACAGGGTTCTGTAGCAGCATTTTTGGTCGTTCAGAAGCGTGGTTCTACTCAAATTTTGTGTACGGTACACCATCTCGTTATCGATGCGATGAGTTTGAGATTGATACGAGATCAGTTTCAATGGATGCTGAATCAGTTCGAGAAAAGGGAGTCATTTTCGTTAGAAACCGGATATATCACTCAACAGCAGTGGACCGATCGGTGCCAGGAGATTGCAAATGATCCTGGTTTTGGGTCCGAACGCGAATATTGGAAGTCGATTTACACGCAAAAAAGTTCACAATTTGTGATGTTCGGGTCGGGCATAAAACCAACTAGCACTCACTCACCCGAAACGAAACCAGCTTTTAACCCACCTGAAACTCAGGTTACTGATACATACTCACTTGGAAAAAAACCAACCGACACCAAGCCTCGGGTGCAGTCTACGTCGCTCTCCCGAAATCACTCCGGCAGGTTGCTCGACCTATGCAAAACTTCGTCACAAAAACCAGAACACGTTCTTTTAGCGGCTTGTGTTAAAGCCATCGCAGCTATCACCGGAAAAGCGACATTGTCGGTCGACATAGAGTCTCAAGGGCGAGAGTCGCTCGGAAAGTCCGTCGATACCGGAACCACCTTGGGCTGGTTCACCACGGAGTACCCAATAAGGTTATCATCCGACAACGATCTTCTAGATATAATTTCTGATGTTGCTACATCTACAAATCGTGTGCAAAATGATGGGTTGGGGGCGATACTGGTACGCAATGAGCTCTTCGAGTCTGGCATCCAACCTCAAAAAGCCGACCTCGGATTCAACTACCTCGGAAAATTTGACTCGAATGATGGTGCTCAAAACGAATGGCAGTGGGACGATTCGCTGATTTTGAATCACAATGGATTCTCGCATAAATGGCATCCGCTAGAACTATCTGCATTGATAGAAAACGGTTCGATTCAACTAAGACTTCAAAGCAATACGCCGTCGATCGACCAGGATGAGTTGGTGGAAATCCTCCGGTTAGCCCATGATTCGTTAGTGACCATGGCTTCGTCGGTCGAGAAAGACACCCGTCCGGTGATCGTGTTTTTCCCGTTCGTAGCGTCGAATGCATTGTATTTCGAGAACTTGAAGTCACAACTAGAACCGGAGTTCAACGTCGTGGTGCTTGAGCTTCCGGGTCATGGCAAACGCATCGATGAGCCTTTTGCTGAGTCGATCGAAGTGGCTTGTAATGACTTGCTTCGACAGATTGGTGCACAGGATGAACCGATGTTTTGGGTCGGACATTCCATGGGGGCCTATCTGGGCTCGGCATGTTTGCAATACTTGGCGGCCTGGCAGATGCCACATCCAGCCGGATTCCTCATTTCGGATGTGGCTGCGCCCGGACAGTTTGATGCGTGGATAGTTGGAGAAATGACGCATGCTCAACGACATGAATATTACGCTCGATTGGGGTATGATGTGCTTTTAAATGAGTTAGATGCCGCTTCAAAAGCACACGCTGAGCAACTTATTCACCAGGATTTGAAGCTTATTCGCCAATTTGTGAATCCTAATCAGCCTCAAATTACCGTTCCGGTGCATTTTCTTTACTCAAAATCGGAATCGAAATCAGTTAAAAATGAGTGGATTCAGGGTTGGCAGGCGATTTGCGAGCACAAAATTGAATGTTCGGCATTTGATGGTGGCCATATCGACTGGTTGGAAAAGACCCATAATTCGGATGTAATTAAAGAGTGGATTTTTCAATTTTCACAACCTGAAATTTAGCATACTAAATGAACTCTAATTCTATGCCTAATAATCAATTACAAAACATATCTGATATCGAATCGAAGTTGAATTACGCTCTTAGCAAGCGGGAACTCAAGCGGATGATCGATAATGGAACCCGAAAATTCTCGTCAGCTGCTAAAATTGTCGACTTACTTCAGGTTCAGGGAACTCACATTCTCCCCGACGAGGTGAGGTCCGCTTTCAAAAGTGCCGGGGTAAGCTATTCGTCGCAGTCAATTGCGCATCTAAACATGCGTGGTGGTATTGGTAAAACGACGGCGTCAATAAGTCTGGCAACTCGGGCGGTACAGTACGGGTTTAAAACATGTTTATTAGATCTTGATCCGCAGGCTTCGGCCACATATGCGCTTTTCCCCGACATGACCGATGAGCACCTGGTGGTCGCAGACATCTGGGAAAATACGGATGAATTACTTGATGAGAGCCTTGTCGAAGTTTCGAAAGACCTATATTTACTTCCATCTTCGCTGGATAATTCGATTTTGGATGATGAATGGGATGATCCGGCCATCCAAAAGACTGCAGTTAAAAAAATCATCGATAAGCTGAAATCCGACGGATTTGATCTTATTGTGATCGATGCACCTCCGTCGTTAAATTGCATTGTAATTTCGGTGATTGCAGCCGTTGACACCATCATCGTTCCGGTGTGGAGTGATCCATTTTCTGTGCGCGGACTCGAAATTCTGATTCAAGAGTCAGCGCAAATAGCTGCCGCATTTGAGCGAAATGACCCAATAATCCAGATTCTATTCGCACAATACGACTCTCGGTTGAAATTATCGGAATCGGTTTTCCAGTCGTTGAAGAAAAAATACCCGAAACAGTTGCTGAAATCACGCATTCGCACCAGTACCGAGTTCAGCAAAGCCATCCACAAACAAGAAACCGTCTTTCGAAAAAACTTAAAGCATGTCGCGTCGATCGATTATGATGCCTATGTGCGTGAAGTTTTGTCACTTTCCATACCATCGCCATATTAATTCGAATTATATGTCAATTAAAAAGAAACGAAGCCGATTGTATCAGTCTGCCGAAGCCGATTCTGAGTCTGGTGCAGAAGACACCTCAGCAAATAAACCGCAATTTGACTTAATAAACAACGACAGCAATCATCGCCGAAGCGAAGCTGATGCCATTGTTAAGCGATACGCATACTATGGATCGGGAGTCGGACTTTTGCCCGTTCCTTTTGCAGAAGTACTCACCGTGAACGCCGTGCAATATTCGATGATTAAAAAGCTTGCTGCTTGCTATGATCTGCCATTTAAAGATCAATGGGTGAAATCGTTGGTGTCTAGTTTACTCTCTGGCGTGGTTAGTGCTAGTATAATTTATGGTCCCATTACCAATGCGCTCACCTTAATGACTGGATTTGGCTGGTTTATGCGAGCCGGTGTATCGTTAAGTGTCTCGGGTGCAGTAACTATGGCATTGGGAAAGCTCTTTATTGATCATTTCGAACGAGGTGGGTCGCTGTCTGACCTCGACATTGAACAAAGTAAAGCTCAATTAAAAGGCGAACTCGCCATAGGTTCATAAGAATATGAATCAATCTAAAATGCAGTTATTCTTTTTGCCATTTGCGGGTGCCAATGTGAATTCATATCAGCCACTCACACAGTTTCTTAATGATGATTTTGATTGTCAGGTGATTGAGCTACCCGGACGAGGTTCACGATTTAGCGAACCACTGCTCGAGCATATTGATTCAATGGTCTCCTTTTGTGTTGATGAAATCACAAAAAAGCGAAATGGTGAACCCTGGGGACTCTTTGGTCATAGCCTTGGAGCGGTTTTAGCCATGTTGAGCTGTGATAGCGATACACTTCGTGGCAATCCACCAGAATGGATAATACTTTCTGGTCGTGCAGCTCCCGGAGTGTCGGTTTCTAGTACAGTCAGACATCAATTATCGCGTGATGCTCTTCTAAAAGATTTAATCAATATGGGCGGTTTGCAGCCGGAGCTTCTTGACCATCCGGAGCTTATTGATTTGATTGTGCCAATTATGCGGGCGGACTTCCGAGCCATTGAGACCTTCGATTTCGCTACCGTTCCCAAGCTGAGTGTTCCTCTAATGATACTCGGTGGAACGACCGATTGCATAAGCGAAGACCAACTCATTGATTGGCAATACTTTACAACCAGTATTTGTACGGTCAACATGGTGCAGGGTGGTCATTTTTTTATATTCCAAAACGGATGTGAAGTGGTCGGTTTAATTCGGGAAATGAGTAAGTTAACGGCATGAATTTTTTAGAACTAATTAAGATCGAGTCGAAAGAGATTACGAATAAAATCTTGATCTATGCTACGATCTCCGGACTCGCAAACGCGTCCATCTTAGCCGTCATTAACGCTGCTGCTGGCTCCGTTAGCGATTTGGAGCTGAACTACAAATACTTGTTCATGTTCATAATCGCATTGGCGATTAACATCATAACTCAGCGATACCTGTTCGACAAATCGAGCACGATCATTGAGCGAATTGTACATGGCATCAGGGTTCGCTTAACTGGCAAAATCCGTCGCGCGGAAATGGTAGATTTAGATGCCATTGGGAAGGGTGAAATCTACAACCGCATGACTCAGCAAACATCCGAAGTTTCTCAGTCTGCCGGGGTAATCATCGCCGCGCTGCAATCGGCCATTATGGTCTCGTTCTCCGTCATGTATCTGGCTACTATATCGCTCTGGGCCTTTGCATTGACCATCCTCATCGTAGTAATTGGTATTTCGGTATACCTGAACAAAGAAAAATTCATTGTTCAGTTTATTCACAAAACGAATGCAAGTGAAGTAAAACTGTTCAATGCGTTAACACACTTACTAGATGGATTCAAGGAAGTAAAATTAAGTCAGGACCGAAGCAGTGATTTATCGAATCACATTAGCACCGTGGCATCAGAAGTACGTGGTCACCGGGTTCAAACCGAAAGGCTGTACAACTGGAACTACATCTTCGCTCAGTCGTTCTTTTACGTTTTGGTTGCGGTGATGGTGTTTATATTACCACGTTTCATAGAAATGTATGCCGATAATGTAACCGAAATTGCGGCCGTTATTCTATTCATCATTGGACCTCTATCAACCGTCGTTTCCGGATTTCCAGCCTATACGAAAGCGAATATCGCCGTTTTGGACATCAATGATCTGGAAAAGAACCTGGATCACATGAATGGGCGACCTCATAATTTTGATAGATCTGTACAACAACGCATCGCATCATTCAACACAGTTGCGCTAAAAGGTGTCGAGTTTTCGTACTATGATGTCCAAAAAGATGCCCTTTTCAAGACTGGTCCTATAGACTTGACCATTAAAAAAGGCGAAACGTTGTTTATTGTGGGTGGCAATGGTAGTGGGAAATCAACACTGCTAAAATTGCTAACCGGTTTGTATACGCCCGAAAAGGGGAAAATCGAGGTCGACGACCTGCCAATAACAGGAGAAAACGTTCAGGAATACCGCGAGCAATTCTCTGCGATCTTCTCCGATTTCCATTTGTTCGACCGGCTTTATGGCATCAAAGATTGGTCAAAAGATCAGATTAATTCACTTATTCGAGAGTTTCAGCTGGATGACAAAACCTCGTTTGTGGATGGAGTGTTTACCAATTTGAACCTGTCGACCGGGCAGAAAAAGCGTATAGCAATGATTGTAGCGTTGCTTGAAAATCGACCAATCTGCGTATTTGATGAATGGGCTGCAGATCAAGATCCCGAATTCAGACGCTATTTCTACTATGATTTGATACCTAAACTTAAGCAGACGGGTAAAACGATAATCATCGTATCGCACGATGACCAATATTTTAACACTGCTGATCGTGTTATGAAAATGGATTACGGTCAACTTTCAGCATATTCCTGACATAAAAATGAAAAATAAGCTTATCTCATCACCGCCATTTTCGATCACCGTCATCATCATACTGATATTGCTGGTGGTGTGGTATCGTAATCCTGAAATCTTCACCAATATAAAAGAGACCTATACAGCCACTCAAAATTTGACAGATCGAACGGATACGCTAAGAGTGTATTCGTTTCCGAATTATTTCACAGATGAAATCATCACCCAGTTTGAAGAACGATATAATGTCGAAGTAGTCATCGACTATTATGATTCTAATGAAGAAATGCTTGCTAGAATGCAACAAGGGAAAAAGGCTGATGTTATTGTCCCAACTGATTATGTAGTTGCATTTTTGGCACGCGAGGGATACCTCGAGCCCATCGACAGAAGCAAGCTTGAAAACTATAAATTTCTTGATGGCAGATTTCAAGAAATGGATTACGACTACGCCAATCAGTACTCAATCCCTTATTTTTGGGGTTCGGTGGGCATCGCCTATAATCAGCATTATGTAATGGGATTGCCACTAAGTTGGGATACTATTCTGAATCCAGAAAAAATTGGCCACCTTCGAAATAGGATTTCCATCCTGGATGATGCTAGAATGACTTTGGGTATCTCACTAATCTCATTAGGCTACAGTCCGAACACCAAGAATGAAGACGAGATTGCACTTGCCACACAAAGACTTATTGATATAATTCCCTACCTTCGCATGATTAACAGCGAAAACCTGGAGGAGGACTTCAGGAAAGATAATATTGTAATTGGGATGTACTGGAGTGGTAGTTCGGCAAAGGCAGCTAATAATATTCGAAATCTTCGATTTATTCTTCCGTCTGAGGGATCCATATTCTTTGTCGATAACCTTGCCATACCGATTAACTCAACAGGCAAAACTTTAGCTTTTGAATTCATCGATTATTTACTTGATCCGAAGGTGGCCGCTCAACTTACCAATAAGAATTTCTTTGCAAATCCAGTCACGCACTCCAGACGATACATTGATCGACTAATTTTGAAGGGACCCGCTTACAAGAATCCATTCTTGTCGCCTAATATCCATGTGATCGAAGATTTAGGAGAAGCCACACTACTTTACCTGAAATACTGGGACATGTTTAAAGACTCTGCGGCTGTTAACATGAAGCATGAAATACGCATTATGCGTACAGAAGACCGAATTCAATTACAATGATGTGATTCTCAGACGTGTTCTGCTACATAGCGAGGTTATAACTGTCTTAAGACTAGCAAACCTCTTGAAACATATTTTCAAATCCGGATCTTAACCACTCAGTAGTTCTCAATACTCTAAGCAGACGGGGCAATTTACTCCACAATACGAGGTTCGTTCGTGGTACCATCAAGAATAATTGGCATCCCATCTTTTCCACCACCGATAACCACAATCTTCGCGTTATTCGATTCTGCTAGTTTCAGAGTGGCTTCAATCCCACGGAAACGCAGATAATTCTCAGTTAAACCTTCAGCAATGATGTTCTGGAAGTCACGAATACCAGCTGCTTCGATACGTTTACGCTCAGCTTCCAGAAGTTCAGAATCTAAACGGAATTGATATCCTAGTGCAACCTGCTCTTTCTCGAGCTTCTGCTCAATTGCTTCCACAATCATATCTGGGAGGGTAATTCGCGTTATGAGCAGTTCATCGAGATCGACAAACCGTTCGCTTACTTCAAAAATGGCGTTTTGAACTGTATTTTGTATGATGAATTTTTGAGAGGAATAGATGTCCTCTGGTAAATACTGACCAAAAATTTGACGGACGACGGCCTCAACTTCTGGAAAAACGATTCTGTTGGCATAATCCGTACCAATCTGTTGATGTAAATAAGCCAGATTATCAATAAATGGTCGATAACGAATCGATGCCTGAACCTTGATTTTTAAACCATTGGAACTCAATACCTCAAATTCTTTCATTTGGTGCTGAATTCGAACAGTATATACCGTCATTTCATCCCAAGGGAAAATATAATGGATTCCCTCACCGTACACCTGCTCTAACTGCGTACCGCCTCCAAATCGTTTAAACAATACTGCAGATTCCCCTGCATCCACAAAAATTACAATCCGTTCAGAGAACACCAAAAACACAAACACAAACGACAGAATGGAGATAATTATCCCACGCTTGCGTTTAATCATGTGGTGATTTATCCATGCAAACGACCATTTAGGTGGGAGAGTTTCCGCTTGGAGTGAATCAGAGTCTAAGTCAACATTTTCATCAACCATCTATGTGGAATTTGCTTATTATGATTACCCGTTGAGCAACAACGTGTGGCAAAATACAATCTTTTCGTTCATATAGTTGCTATAATGTTGGTCATCTATCCATATCTCAAATAATTTGATATACATATTTGCAATTTGTTTTTCATATAAAATAATAATGCTTAATCATTCCTAGTATTATTCTTATTGAAAAGCCTATTTTTAACGTCGTTGTCAATATTATCCCGCCCAGGAACACGAAATTAATGACTCTAGAATTAATCGATTACATATTCGATCACACAGGCGTTGATTTAAAGATTAACCCATTGCCTGCGTCAGAACTGAAGGCTTTAGAAATAGTCGCTGATGGGGATGTGAACTTACTTTCGTGTTACCTCAAACGCCGTATCTCCGGCGAACCTCTGGCATACATATTGGGATTCATCGATTTAGATGGGTTACGAATTCCGGTCGATAAACGAGCATACATTACAGACCCGGAAGCCATTTATTTAGTGCAACATCTTAAAGAGGTTCTTGGCAAATTACCATCGCAGAAGGTTCTTGAGGTTGGAACTGGGTGTGGCTCTCTTAGTTTTTATCTGGAACATCATTGTCCGGAACACCAGTATTGGGCTGTAGATATTGACTCTAATCCGATTGATTTAGCCAGAGATACAGCTCAAAAACGAGATTCCAGCATCCATTTTGTGGTAAGTGACTACTTTATGGGGCTTCCCGCTGAGTACACACCCGACCTCATATTTGCTGATCCACCTTGGGGAAACGAATCTTCAATATATGATGACGACAGACCTGCTTCTCACTATCATTCAATGCCGGGGATATCCGTATGGCCGTTTAAATCAATCACAGGTATTCACGAGCAAATAGTAGATGCAATTTTGCTGAAAGGCTGGGGTTGTCCGGTTTTTATGAATTTCGGCATGCTGGATGCAGATTCTATTTGGGCAGCAATTCATAGAGCACCTCATGCGGAATTGATACAAGCCGCCAAGAATGTCACGTTGGCAAAATTAACCTTCTGATGAAACCCATGCTAAAT
>JAIUMT010000024.1 GCA_022565415.1 Balneolales bacterium
AAACATCATTTGCCCGGGAGTATCAACACGCTGCAATATTTTCGCGTCATAAGCGTAAATATCCCCGAACCTGTGGAAATAAATAAGGTATTGATGTTCCACGATCCGCCAGATTTCATTGTTGTTCATCTGAGGGTGATCCAGCTTGTCGGAGAGGGAGGTGTATCTGAGCGTAGGAGACTGGGAATCATCAGGTTGCCAGTATCCAAATTCTTCGAACGAACCGGTGTAAAGCCGACCGTTGATCCAACTTGCCGATCGAATGATGGTTCCTGAAGGGGAGGGGTGAAGGGTTGGGCCGCTGTTTCGGATTTCGATGAGTCCGTAATTGTTTGCAGCGAAAATGGTTTGCTCACCATCACTTGCGATATCCCAGTTCTGGTTACCCGCCTGAAGCTCGCGCATGTCGAAACTGTTGATATGAAACTGCAACTGGGCGGATACAGACACTGCTGTGACTAAGGTACACAGTGAAGCCATCAGCCATACGATGCCGGCGGGTTTTGTGGTTTTCGTACGATGAACAGTTGGTCGACTTAACATTATTAACCTAAACATTCGAGGTGAGCACGGTTTGAAGCTGTGTAGAAGTAGTGACCGTAAGGTGTGCGGACTTGGGCAGTTTGATGGTGTTTTGGTGTTGTACACATGCTTGATTAATGAATTAGTTTAAATATGCGATTTTTCATAGTCAACTACATGTAAATTTCTAGGAAACAATGAGGTTACTGTAATCCAATTTTTCAGCCCCCACCCGCCTCAGCATCGACGAGCTTAAAGCCCAATGCGACACGCCATATTTTTTAGACTCACCACCACTATCGTTTGTCTTGAAAAACCCATTTAAATACTCAGATGGCGTAATCTCACTTAGATATCTATTTTGGATTAAAAAGGTCCAATGCTATAAATCATCCTAATTGAAGGAATAGTAATCCTTCAATTAATTTAAATTACGGGATTTGAATTCATTTAAATTTTCCGCAAGCTCACATAGCGCCCGTGCGATTTCAGATACTTTACGAATGTTTCCGGAGCGTTCGGCGAGAGTCTCGGCCTGCGAGGCCAGAGTACGAAGCGCATCACGCTGACGACTACCACGGTCGTGAAAGGCCATCTCAACCTGATTTGCCGGATTGGTGATGTCTAGCAGAATAATACCATATCCTTCATAGGCTCCTCCGGCCAGAACAACCTCTGGGTAGAGGTGATGTCATGACACATATTTGGTCCGTGCTGACCTGTTCTATTTAAAATGTCAAAAGTCGCGATAAACCTCAGGGCGTTCCATGGATTCCAATCCGCGCTCGCGAATCAAATCCCGGTAGGTAATCAGTCTTACGCGCTTACTACGAACCGCTTCTATGAACTCATCCGACAAAATGGCCTGAAGTTCTTCCTGACGATGAACCGCCATATCGGGTAATCCGAACGTGTTGAGGTCAATCATAGCATTCATATCGGATTGTGCAGGAGCAATGTGCATGACTTGAAGGTTCACAGTGGTGTCGCTGAGGTTGTTTACCCGGTTTATTAGAGCGTCCGTTTTAGTACCAAGCGGGGCAGAAAATGTGACGTTACTGTAATTTTCATCGAACCAGCGTGAAATCCCGAGGTTGTAATCGCTGGCAATTGCCTCCACGATAGCGCGGGTTTCAGGAGTTTGAACCGCCGCGCCCATGTGGTAATCGATGTAGTCGATGGGAAGTCCAGTATCAATGGCTCGTTGAACCTGTGCTCGAAGTTCGGCTTCGATTTCAGTGATATCAGGATTGTTGCCATACAGCAAGGAGCGGGACGGGAAGAAATATCCTTCATCGTCTACCAGTGAGGGCACTTCCGAGCGACCTAAAACTGGTCCCCAGCGATAATCGCGCCACTCTGCATTTAACGTGAGATGAACTCCGATAGAGACGTTGGGGTGGTCTCGAAGGATTTCCACAGCATGCTTCCACCAGGGAGTAGAGAACATTACCGAAACTGAAACGGGAATACCAGATTCGATAAGTTCCTGAAACGCAAGGTTTTGTCCGTGACTCATGCCCATGTCGTCGGCCCGAATTAGCATGGTGAATTCTGTGCTGTCGGGCGGAGTGTAGTTGCTTTGTGCTTGGGTAGTGTTGCAGAGCGCTGTCATCAGCACAAATGCCAGAAAAAGCTGTCTCATAGCGGTGTGGGTGAAATGATTCTGAGGTATCGTTGAATCAATATCGTAAGTGCGGCAAGCAGTTCAAAGGAGAATTTGCATCAACTTGTTATCCAATCTGTGTTGCTGGCGTACTGTTGTGAAAATTCATTAAACGCTGAAACTGATTTTTCTCGGTTGCAGAATATGAATGATTACATTAGCAATGCTGTTCTATTTAAGTGCATAAAATCAGTAATAAATCTCGTTAAGTACCATGATCACAAAGATTTGCCTCATACTTTTTAGCAGTGTTATACTTTTATCCGCATGCAGAGCCCCCGAAGGACCAGTTCGCCTAACGGCGGATGTTCCAGAAGCTCAAGGATGGTCGATGGAGGTTGTGCTGGACGGACTTGAACATCCGTGGTCTGTGGCTTGGTTGCCAAATTCTGATATGCTCATAACCGAACGACCGGGCCGACTGCGATGGATTCGTGATGGCGAGATGCAATCGGATTCGGTTAGTGGTGTTCCCGAGGTATTCGCCGATGGTCAGGCTGGACTACTTGATGTCTCCATCCATCCCAATTTTGCCGAAAATGGTTTCGTGTACCTGACCTACGCGGCTGGAAACGATGATGCGAATCGAACCACACTAGCCAGAGGAGTTTTTTCGGATGGAGCCATGAACGATGTGCAGAGTATTTTCGCAACGAATGTGGCCAAGACCGGAAATCAGCATTTTGGGTCGCGGATTGCCTGGTTGCCCGATACCACCATGCTAGTTAGCATAGCAGATGGCGGAAACTACATCCGATTCGACGGAGGATGGATACGCGAGCAGGCTCAAAATACGTCGAATCATCTGGGCACGGTTGTGAATCTGACTGATGACGGTCGGCCAAAAGCTTCTGAGTATAGTGCAGTTGGGGATGCGAGCCAGGCATCGGCATCCCAAGAAGACACTGAATCTTCCATCGAGCTCCCCGAAATCTGGACTTACGGTCATCGCAATATCCAAGGACTCGCTGTTGATCCGGTCACCGGCGCGGTCTGGTCTAACGAACACGGAGCCCGGGGCGGCGACGAGCTCAATTTGCTCGAGGCGGGTGCAAACTATGGTTGGCCCATCGTAACTTACAGTCGTGAATACCACTTCCCGCGCATCACGCGGAGGACATCTAAATCCGGGATGGTAGATCCGCATGTAGTCTGGACGCCCGCTCAGGCGCCTAGCGGACTTGCCGTTTATCACGGCGATGCAATTCCTGAATGGCAGGGTAATATATTTAGTGGCGGCCTCAAAAGCGGAGAAGTGCGGCGAATCATTCTGAATGGCTCATCCATATCCGGCGAAGAAAAACTCACCATCGGTGCACGGGTTCGTGATGTGCGCGAAGGACCGGATGGGTTTCTCTACATACTCACCGACGAAGAAAATGGGCGACTAATTCGGATTGTGCCGGAGTGATTGGGCGTGTTTGTTCGATAGAAGTGGCGAATATAATGGTCTTTGAACGCGATATTAAATCGGGTAATGAGGAACCAGTATAGTTGATTTAATCTGTCATGAATAGGGCGAATTATTCACTCAAAACACCACAAACTCGTTGCAAATCAGTACCGGTCCGGCTTCGTTGAAACCAATCAACATGGCAAACAGATCCACCGGTATGGCTCCGTTTTCTGTCTCTGCTACCAAATCTGGTAGCATGCGCTCATCCATCAAAACCCAGTAGGAATTCATGCCAAAAGTGACTTCAATTTCAATCTGAAAAGATGCAAGTACATCCGGTTCGAGGTTTCTGGACTCCCCCCAAATATCCAGTATATCACGTGACTTTTCCTTGGCCGGGCGAGAATTCCCTGTAAAGACCACCCGAGGTCGGAATGATGTAGCGTTGAACATAATCATTGGTAAGTTATCATCTTCGGGAGCATACATCGTAACTACCTGATGAATATGCATCAGGCTGTAATTGAACCAGTTTTCACTAAATCCGAAATGCCGCAGAACAGTCTCATCACCGCGTACCGCAAAGCTGTATAAACCGGTATCCTCCTTAATTTCGAAAGAATAGTTGCCAGAATCGTAGAAGTATAACATGACATCCCTGTCTTCAATAAAAGTGGAATCAGATGGGATTCCGAGCCTTTCGTATAGATCGCTTCTCGACATACCCAAGGTGATGTCGCCGAAAAGTTGTTGGTTACGGTCATATCCTGAAATCTGTAAAGAATAAGCGTATGGCATTCGATAAGGAGGAAATTGTATCACTGCGATGGTTCTTTCCTGCCCGTTCAGCATCAGAGCCAGTAGATGCGTTCCGTCTTGAAGCTGTTCCTGATGGATGACGTTGTAGCCGGAACTAAGTGCATCTTGCACGTGCATGCCGTAATAAAACGGTCCGAGCTCAAGAGAACCAGGGTGTTGCTGGGCGTAAATTGAGTTGGCGGATAGAATTCCAACAATGAAAATTAGCAAGACATTAATTTTAGACGACATATACGACAATATTTGAAGTGAACTTGATGACTTTTAACCCTCGTTTATGCCTCGCTTAGATAACTGCATAAAACGTTAACGACTATACCGATTTGTTTTTTTAAAGACAAAAAAAAAGCGTCAAATGTTGCTTTTCTAAACGATGTCCACCTCACCAAATGGTTCGAACGTGATTGTACTCTTTTAGTAAACGATCGGCGGTGATAAGTGCCGCGCCGCGGGACATTGCCGTTGCAGTGATGATTCTATCTGCTGGGTCACCATGAAACGAACCGGGAAGTCGTGTCGACAACACCGCAATTTTCGTATCAACCTGAATCCATTCCATTTTCGGAAGTCTTCCGGCCAGCTCAATCCATTCACTTACATCATGTATGAGCGACAACCGACCTTTCTGAACCAGCATCCCAATCTCCCATGCCGAAATCGTACTTATTCCTAGTTTTTCTGCGGCCTCGATGGACTTTTTTGCTTTTGTAGAAAGCCTGTTCGACTCGGATGCGTGCCATAGCAGAGTATGGGTGTCTAAAATGACCATTTCGCTCATCTGTCTGCCTCCCAGGTCTCGTCTATTGGGCTGACCAAATCATCTTCGTGTAGAATAGAATCTTTAAGTGGATTTATGCCGGATAAATCCGCTGTAGGTTTACTCACCTCAGCAACCACCTTATCGTGTTTGGTAACCGTATAGGAAACGGCATCCTCCTGCACTTCGCGAATGATTTCCAGGCAGCGGGCCTTAAATTCGGTAATACTGATTGTTTTTTTCATAAGTGACTATGCGGTGTACAAAGTGGTCATTTAATATAGTCATTTTTGCAGATGCATCAAATTTTAGTAGAAAATTCTGTCCATTGCGAACCAAGTTTAGTTCCTATCGAATAACCAAAAAGATTTTAGCTAAGTCAAGCGCACATCTACAGCGAATCCTGCCAGATGATACAGTACATTTTGTCCCGTTGATGCCAAACATTCTAGGTTAATCTTTTCGGATCACTCACAAAGCCCAGCTAATAATTCCCATTACTACACCATTTTGCTATAAAAATCCTTATATATAGGTATAATAACATATTCACAAACGTTCTCAGACCAGCATGTCCACGAAAACAGACGCACCGAACACCTCCGATAAATCCTCCTCCGAAAAAATAACCTGGCACGCCATTGCCACCGAAGCAGTGCTTAACGATCTGAAATCGGATGGCGAAAAGGGTCTCAGCAAGCAAGAGGCCGAGAAACGCATCGACGAATACGGTCCGAACGAAATCCCAAAGGGCAAACAACGAACCGCGTTTCAACGCCTGATCGCCCAATTTCATAATGTGCTGATTTACGTGCTCATCGTTGCCGCCGTGATTACCGCCCTGCTCGGACATTGGATCGACACCTGGGTGATTCTCGCCGTGGTGGTGATCAATGCCGTCATTGGATATGTACAGGAGGGCAAAGCCGAAAAAGCGCTGGATAGCATCCGGAATATGCTGTCCCTCGACGCGGTTGTGCTTCGCGACGGCACCAAACAGACGGTTCCGGCCGAGGAGCTCGTTCCCGGTGACATCGTATTGCTGTCGTCTGGCGATAAGATTCCCGCTGATTTGCGCATCATCAACGCCCGCGATTTCCGCGTGGAGGAGGCCCCGCTAACGGGGGAGTCGGAGGCTGTTGAAAAACATACCGATCCGGTGGATGACAACGCTGTTTTGGGCGATCGCCTCAGTATGGCCTACTCGGGCACGGTCGTGATTTACGGAAAGGGAACCGGGGTGGTAACCGCAACCGGCGCCCACACCGAAATCGGCAAAATCAATCAGATGATATCGGATGTGGAAGAAATCACCACTCCGTTGTTGCAGCAGATAGAACGCTTCGGGAAATGGCTTTCGGTTGTGATATTAGCCGTAACCGCCGCCTTCTTTGCCTTCGGATATTACTTCCGAGACTACGCCCTGGATGAATTGTTCCTCATCGCCATCGGACTCGTAGTCGCATCCATCCCAGAGGGTTTGCCAGCTATCATGACCATCACGCTTGCCATCGGGGTGCAGCGTATGGCATCGCGAAATGCCATCATTCGGAGGCTGCCTTCGGTGGAAACACTGGGCGCCGTGAACGTCATCTGCTCCGATAAAACCGGCACGCTCACCCGTAACGAAATGACGGCCCGCACCATCCTCACCGCCGACCGCCTTTATGAAGTGGAAGGAACAGGCTATGCACCTGAGGGAGATATTTTAAGCGACGGGGAAAAGATTGATCCCGAAAACGATACCGTGCTTGGTCAGTTATTGCGCGCGGCTCGGGTTAGCAACAACGCCGAAATCAGCAATGATGAAAACGGAACATGGGTGTTAACTGGCGCACCTACCGAGGGAGCAATGCTGGCGCTAAGTATGAAAGGCGGATTCGGGGATTTCAAGCCCAAACGAATCGATACTATTCCCTTTGAGTCGGACCATAAATACATGGCCACCCTCAACGACGTTGATGGAGAGCGGTTTGTGTTCATGACCGGCGCTCCCGAGCGTTTGCTGGATATGTGCGATCGTCAGCTCACGGGAGAGGGCGAAACAACGCTCGATCGCAGCTACTGGGAAGAAAAAATGAATGAAATCGCCAGTAGGGGTCAGCGCTTACTGGGAGTGGCCTACACACCGAGCGATCGCGACGAGCTTCTCATAGAAGACCTTGATGGGCGCGAAATATTCCTGGGCGTAGTCGGAATTATTGATCCCCCGCGGGATGAGGTCATCGACGCGGTGCGCGAGTGTCACGAAGCCGGAGTTTCAGTAAAAATGATAACCGGTGACCATGCTTTAACCGCTCGCGCGATTGGCAAGGAAATCGGCATCGGCGATGGGGAAAAGGCCATTACGGGCGCCGAATTGCAAGATATGAGCGATGACGACCTCCGCGGCGTCGTTAATGAGTATGATATTTTCGCCAGAACCAGTCCCGAGCACAAATTGCGATTGGTATCGGCCATTCAGGCTAACGGTCAGCTCGTGGCCATGACCGGAGACGGTGTAAACGACGCTCCCGCACTCAAAAAGGCCAATATTGGCATAGCTATGGGCATAAAAGGCACTGAAGTGACCAAAGATGCCTCCGAAATGGTGCTTGCGGATGACAACTTCGCCTCCATCGTTAATGCCATCGAGGAAGGGCGCACGGTGTCCGACAACATCCGAACAACGCTGCTGTTAATCCTGCCCACGAACGGCGCGGAGGCCCTGGTTTTGATGTCCGCGGTTCTCATGGGAATCATCATGCCCATAACGCCAGCTCAGATTTTGTGGGTAAATATGGTCACGGCCATCACACTGGCCCTGGCGCTGGCCTTCGAGCCCATGGAAAACGACGTCATGAAACGTCGTCCGAGGGGGAACGACGAACCTATTCTAGGCGGCCTTTTTATCTGGCGGATTTCGTTCGTATCGGTGCTCATTGGCGGACTCACCCTATGGATGTTCACCATGATGAAGGATGCTGGTATGGGTGAGGCCGTAGCGCGAACGGTGGCAGTAAACACGCTGGTAGCAGGACAGCTATTCTACCTGTTCAACTGTCGACGCATTCACATGCCAAGTCTGAGCAAAGGATTTTTCGCCAATCGTTATGTCTTCATGGCCGCCGGAGCGTTGATTATACTACAACTCCTTTTCGTGTATGTGCCATTTATGAATACCTTTTTCAATACAGAAGCGCCGGGCCTACAAGGGTGGATATATCCGCTGGCAGCAGGTGTTGCCGTATTTCTTGCCGTAGAACTCGAAAAATGGATCATCGGCAAGTTTATAGCGAAGTAGATACACTAGATGGATCGACAGCTCGGGGTTGTTCTATAAAATTTTATAGTTTCAATACACTATATTGCGGAATCACGATATTTCTAATAATCGAAATCTCATTTAATTTAACCCACAATAATGAATTCGTCTGATATACGCTGGCAACAGCGGCTTGCCAATCTCGACAAAGCATTGAAACAGCTTGCAGATGATGTGCAAACTGCAAGCGAACGGGAATTATCAAGGCTAGAGCGTCAGGGAATTATTCAATCATTCGAATACACGCATGAGTTGGCCTGGAATGTAATGAAAGACTACTTCCAGTATCAGGGAAATTCGGAAATACGCGGGTCTCGGGATGCTACTCGCGAGGCATTTCGCTATGAATTGATTGAAGACGGCAAAAGCTGGATGGATATGATTCAAAGCCGCAATCTAACAAGTCATACCTATAATGAGGATGTCGCCACAGAAATCGCAGAAAAAACAGTGGATGTGTACTTCAATCTATTCCAAAAGTTTTATGACAAGATGGTCTCGTTGAAGGATGAGTAATGAATCTGAACATCATTTTGGATTTAGTGAAAAAGACGTTCAGGCTATGCAAAACGTGTTTGCCAACTATCCACAGGTTGAAACAGCGATTTTGTATGGATCCAGAGCCATGGGAACTCACCGGAATTCCTCTGACATCGATCTAACCCTTACCGGAGCTGAACTTTCGCTTACCACACTTCATCGGATTGAAACAGACCTCGATGACTTGCTACTTCCGTACAAAATCGACTTATCTATTCAGGCAAAGATTCAGAACCCGGATTTGCTGGCGCACATCGAAAGAGTCGGAAAGATCTTCTATATAAAGACATAAGATTGATGAACTAGGTAGCTTAACCCATGAATGGTAGATGAGTTTTGTGGATTCCTCCGATTTTACCCCAATTTTTACAAATAATACCTAGGTCACGGTATTGAAGTCGGCCGATTGATTAGTCATTTTGCGAGCAATTAATCATACTACCAGTGTGGTTTTGCGTGTCAAACCCGGTAAACAACCGAAGATCCCCCAAAAAGCGAGTTCAGACCTCGACGTTTACAACGCAAGCTGCCATCTACAACAAAACCGACCAACTATGTCATCTTTTTATACCATAACAGGTTCTATCCTGACCATAGCCTTACTGCTCTTTTCAAGCACGGCTCAGGCTCAAAGTCCAAACTTCGATACGCCAGAGCGATCGTCTACATTCAATAAAACTGCACCATCGCAAACTATTGCAGATGATGTACAGACAATATCTGCTGATGTTCTGGTGGATGTGGGTTTTCAGAACCGAGCCGGATCTTCTGTCGATATTACCGATAACTGGATTGCAGTCGGATCCATGCGCGAGTCGCCCGAAGACACCCAGTTCGAAACCGGTGTTGTACGTCTTTTCAAACGAAATAGCGACGGAGATATCTCAGAAGAACAAGTACTCTCCCCTCCAATTGGCGGAGTTCGACAATTTGGATACCATGTGCGTTTCCACCAACAATCACTATTCGTCTCCGCTCCGCACTCACAGGCTTATGTATTTGTTTACCAATTGGGTGAAGATGATGAATGGGTTCTGTTCGACACCATCGAGAATAATGCGAACCGCTTCGGACAACGAATGGACATGAATACAGGAACCGTCGTTATTGGTAGTATGGATGGTGCGTTTCAATATTTTTACTCTGAACAGAACACTGATGTTCAAGATGTTGGACCCATTGAAATCCCGGATTACGACGGCACATATGGCTACGAAATCGTAGCGTTACAAACAAACGTTTTTGCTATTCTATCGGATGATGGGGTGCACATTATTGAACAAATACAGGGCGAATATCACGAAATACACGTCATTGACCTGCCCGAACCGATGTCTGATAATCCACGGCATTATCGGTTGGCCTCATCAGGCGGACTTCTGGCCATTTCCGACATTTCCTACAACGATAATACAGGAAAAGTCTTTGTTTATGAAGCTACTTGGTGGTACGACGATTGGTTTCTTGTAGATGAAATTACCGCTCCGGAGGGGGACTCAAACAGTGCTTTCGGTACATCGCTTCGATTCGATGGATCAAAACTACTAATTGGGGATGTTGGTCGGAATGCGGCCTATTTATATCGTCTTCAGACCGATTACAATTATCACCTCGTCGCTGAATTTAACACCTATCAGGAGGAAACGGCCCGCATCCAAGATAATCAGCCGGCATTGGGCATCATGGACAACCTGGTTGCATTGGGGAATTCATCCATGCAAACCAATGTAACCATGGGATCTGTAAATAATTACATTCGGGGGCAAGCTTTCTACGCAGAATACGAATCTGATTTCGAACTCAAACATGCCCACACGCAACCCATGCGCGGCGGAACCCGTCAGGCTGGGTTTCATTGGATTCGACCGAGTAACCTGAATACCAATGGAATGGGTTTCATCACATCGGGAAGGCTGGACAGTCAGACTCCTGAAACCCGATATTATGGCAGCACCTGGACAGACATGGACGATTATATTGTAGTTGCAGATATTCATGCTGATGTAAACGGCGTTAGCTGGGTTGCTCTCGAAGACAGCGACCCGTTGCTACTAGTTTCAGGTCGGCCAGGCGGTTTCGGAAATCCGTATCGTATGGAACTTTACCGTATTAATGGCTCAACAGCCGAAAAAGTGGACGCAGATTTGCCCAACATCAGTGGGGTGGTGGACTGGGGCGACCTCACAATGAATGGTCAGCCCGATTTGGTTGTGAGTGGAATTGAGGGGGCACCCGGTGAAGCGTCCCGTGCAACGAAAATACTTCTTCACGAAGGCGACTACGAGTTTCGTGAAGTTACCCTCAATCGAACAGCTAGTGACGTTGTTATTGGCGATTTTTTCAACCGCGGAAGAAATGACATTTTCTTGATTGGTGTTAACAGCACTGGCGACGATACTGAAAATATATACATCCGAAATAATAGTGATGGAACATTTCAGGTGGAGCAGAATGATCTTACCTACAAAGGAGTGACGAACTCTTCGGTTGTTTCTGCAGCGGATCTAACCAATAATGGTTACCTGGATCTGGTTATAGGCGGTTCAGCCACCGCGGAGGATGACAATGCACTCGGAATTTATTACAACAACGGCGATGGTACATTCGATCATCATCCGTTTTGGACAGTAATCACGGCTGTTAATACAGAAGCCGTTAGTATCGATCTGGTCGACATTAACAACAATGGATGGATAGATATACTGTATTCATCGAATAATACCATGACGCGTCGAAGTCAGACCGCATTTTTTATGAACAAGGGAGACGATGCTGTTCCCGGTGAGTCCCGATTTACTACTGAACTCCCCATGATTGCCAATCCGAGAGTTGGTGGAATTACGGCCGGTGACATCACCTGGGATGGTGTTAATGAACTGATTGCGTATGGAATCGATAATCGTGGTCAGCGCTTCATGCGGACGTACACCAATAATCTGGCAACTGCCTCGTACGACCGACCGGGTCAAGTTACCGATATCGGTTTCTCCATGGATGAAAACAATCAACTGACGCTTAGCTGGTCTGAGGGATCTGATAATATTACCCCAACTAGTGCATTAACGTACAATGTTCGTGTAGGAACAACGCCGGAATCTGATGATATCGTGAATTCTAACTCACACGGCACGGGTGTTTTGTTCAATCGGGGACCGGGTAATGTCGGTTCCAAAACAAGCTATACGCTTCCTGACCTCAGTGAATTGCCCGACGATGTGGGTACAATTTACGCTCGCGTTAGCGTTGTAAATCAACACCGAGTTGCATCGGTATTTGCCGGAACAACCTGGCGACAATCTGATCAGTTTTTGTCCATGACCAACGCTGATGTCCCTCGTGGTACGACCAATCTTTTCCCAAATTGGGTGGATGTAAACCGCGACGGAAAGCTGAATCTTGTCATCAGAAAACAGACTGAAGGTGAAAACATTCTAACCCCATTTTCTATTGAAGAAGGTGTGTTTAGTCCGATGGAATCCAATATCGAAGGTAACTATGGCTTTTGGGGCGATTTCACGAACAACGGCTGGCCTGATGTGATGTCACGTGAATCGGGCGGCATTTTGCGAGTCTGGGAAAATAATGATGGAAACTTTGCAGCCTCAGAACATGAAATTTCCCAAAGTGTGACCATGGTTACTCCGTTTGATCATAACCTCAATGGTAAGCAGGATGTAATTGTTGCCACAGGATCATTGCTGAGCAGTGCTCAATCACGTATTCTCATCAATGAGGGCGACGGACTCTTCGTTCAGGACGACACAACATTCGGTCGGGCGTTCAGTGTAGATGCTGCCGATTACAACAAAAATGGCTGTCAGGATCTGCTAATGGCCCGTTTTGGTGCACTTGTCGTCTACGAAAACGACTGCTATGGCGAGTTTCATATCGTCGACACCCTGCATACGTACAGTGATGTAGGTGAGGCAATTTGGGCTGATTTAACCGCTAACGGTTATCCTGATGTCATCCTAAGCGTTACCCCACAAGATGCAGACTTCGACGAAGTAAAAGATCTTTATATCTATAGAAATACCGGTAACGGATTCGAACAAGCCGAACATCACGCGCGATTTGGATTAATAAATCCGGCTGCGATAGACGTAACAGGAAACGGATATTTAGATGTGATAATTAACGGTCAGGCCGGTAGCGCATCCGGAGGCAGCCTGCTTTTCAATAACGGCGACGGAACCTTCACGTTGGAAACCGAATCCGAGTTTGATACCTATCGCGAAGGCGCTATTGCACCTGCTGATGTATTCCGTACCGGAAAAGCAGATTTCTACATTCATGGCAACCGGTTTGTTCAGGCAACCCAGCGTTTTGAGTCTAGCTTCTACCGAAACATGAGAGCTCAACCGCACGAACCAGCCGGTGAACCATTAAATTTGAGCGTTCATTTTGATGAGGATGAAGAAGCTCCAACCTTCAGTTGGATAGCGGGTGAGGAAGGCTCCACACCAAACAGTGGTCTGACTTACAACCTGCGCGTTGGCTCAGAACCAGGAGCGAACGACATCGTAAGCGGATTAGCCCTCGAAGACGGAACCCGTCTGGTAGCTAAGCGTGGAAATGTGGGTTCTGTAAACTCCATAACCATGCACGGACTCGAACTTGAAGAAGACGCCACCTACTACTGGAGTGTTCAGGCCATCGACAATGTGTACAACGGTTCTGCATTCGCACCCGAGCAATCGTTTGTATATGATGTTTTGGTGTCGATAGATCAAGACCATTTGCCACGCGAAGTCACGCTCGCTCAAAACTATCCCAATCCGTTTAATCCGGTTACGACCATACAGTTCTCATTGCCAACAGAAGAACACGTAACGCTAACCGTCTACGACATCACGGGAAGACAAGTCGCACAAGTTTCAGATGCACTATACAGCGCAGGGCACCATAGCATTGGATTCGACGGATCCAGACTCGCCAGCGGTGTTTATATCTATCAACTTAGAACGCAGAACCAAACATTGACGCGAAAAATGAGTTTGATTAAGTAATCCCAAGACCCCAATCTGTTGACGTGGATTGGGGTTTCTATTTTTACAGCATGAAACTCATTAACCCGTTTTAACCCGAGACATCATCAATTCAAATAAAAGGCTCACTTAAACCAATCCGTAAGGCGGATGCCAACCAGGTAACTATGTCATATCGAATTTGTATATGCGAAGATCACCTTATAATTATTGATGGGGTACGGCGAATTTTGTCTCAAACGCAGAATTATAAGCTAACATCAAATTGTAATTCAATTGGTACGCTGATGCAGATGCTTCAGAATGATGTGCCTGATATCTTGATTTTAGACCTTAACCTGCCCGATCAGAGCGGATTAGACGTACTTCCTGACCTTAAAGCGACCTATCCTGCGATGAAGGTGATGGTGCTCACCATGCACAGTGAGCCTACCGTAATGCATCGGGTGTATGCCGCTGGCGCTAACGGACTCCTTCTGAAAGATTTCGGTGAAAAGGAAATGATTGATGCTCTCGACGAGATGGTTATGTATGGCATCTATAGAAATCCGAAACTGGGTGAGATAAGTCAGGACATCAAGTCATCTAAAGCCTTGTTCCTGACGCCTCGCGAGAAGGAGATCGTGAAATTAACCGCGAACGGATTCTCTTCATCTGATATAGCGAAGGATTTGTTTTTGAGTCCGCACACGGTGAATACGCATCGCCGGAATATTTATAAGAAGCTGGATCTCAAGGATATGCGTGAACTGGTTAATTTCGCTCATCAAAATGAATTGAACTAGCGCTGGGACAGTTAGATTTTCGATTTCTGTTTGTTCATCATCCCAGCGTTGTGACGATTTAAAACATGTTTTTAAGCCTCGTTTATCATTATGTGAGTTTAGTCGTCTCGGGAGGCTTGTTTATAAGGGAAACTAACTTGCAGCGAGGATTTTAAAAAAAACTTCCCACCTAAATGATTCAGATTCCTAGTTTTAATTCAATCGTCGCTCCCACCCAGATTAATGAAGATCGAATAGAGTTAAAAACGATGTCTAATGCGGTATTCCAACTAATATCGACACTCCACCACCGGGCTGAGAGAAGAACGAAACCTCGCCGCCAAGTATCGCAACCCGTTTTTTGATGTTCTCAATCCCAATTCCATGATTCGGTTCGTCGGTTATGGGAAAGCCCTTGCCATTATCTTCGATCGTTAACACCAACTCGGTGTCGTGGTATATAATCTGAATATCGGCCCGATCTGCTTCACTGTGCTTTTCAATGTTCTGAATTGCTTCCTGGATTATACGAAAGAGCTGTACCGTCATCGTTTCCGACATGTTATTTGGAATATCAACAACCTGAAACGTGTATGAAATCGGACTGTTTTTATTGGTTTGAGAGACCAAGTAACGCACGCTGTCTTCGAGTCCCGTAATGCGCAATCCCTGTGGTGAGAGTTTGTGCGAAATAAATCTGAGATCTTCGACAATATGCTGAATATCATCTGAAATGGCCTCGACGGCAAATGATCTCTTTTCAACATTTCGCCGCAGTTGACCTAGTTTGCTGCCAATATCGTCGTGTAAGTCCATGGCTACACGAATACGCTCACGCTCGGTTCCGTCAATGTACGCTCTGAGGTTTTCGTTTTCTAGTGCCCTGACCTTTTGTAAGGTGAGTTGCCTTTTTTTCTCAACCACCCGCACCTGCCAGGCTAAACCTCCGCTTAGAAAGATAATCTCCAGTAATGATCCAATTTGAATCGGGGTAAACAGGACATTCGGTCGATTCAAAAAGCCGAATTCGGTAAGAATAAACAGTGTTCCCGCAATGAGGATGAACGAAAATGCGGTTATAAACAAATATGCTGTATATCGCTCTATTTTAAGGTATTTAAAAGCAATTAGTATGGCGATGCTGAAGGATGTAATGATTACGGTGTATAGTATAAATAAAACATACGTGGCGTTTTCTCTGGTGAAATCTGTGAAGAAAAGATGAACCAACGCAATCCCAACTAGAATAAAAGTGAGTCCAAGTAGCACTCTATGCAGCACAACCAGAGTATTTCTGGTGTCAAAGTAGGTTATTGTGAACACGTTGAAGGTTATCATCAATATATAGCTGAGGAAAACACGGGTATCACCTCCTAAAGTCGCTGAAGTGGGATAAATAAACTGATGTGCCAATCCGATGTCGGTAAATATGAATAATCCGAGTGTCGATACATAGCATAAGTACCAAAAATAAACACTCCTCCGCGTAATAGTATAAGCTACTAGCGTAACGAAAATCACGATTCCGAAAACCCCAAAATACATGCCAATAAAGGCGTAATTACGCTGTTTTGTAGTGGTGAAATAGGAATTCGTATAGACCCGAATTGGATAATTCAACGAAGACCGGCGTTTGTCGAGCATAAACAGGACGTCAATCTTGTCGTTTTGCGGTAGAGTGATATCAAAGGCAAAATTAAAATGAGGAACTGCGCGGGTGTGAAACTGGGTGGTACGACCGGTTTTGGAGTGTGTAATCCATTCACTCGAACTATGTTCGCGAATATATACATGAATATGATTAACATGCGGATTCTGCAGTTCGAGAATCCAATTCTTTGCCTGACTGGCGTTTTTCAGGGTGATTCCAGCCCAAAGATAATCTTGTATGAATCCGTGATAGTGATCGCCCCTTGTTTCGACTTGAACTAATCGATTCCAAATTTCGTCAGGTGCATGCAGTTGGGAAGTTGTGTCTACTGATAAAAAATGACTGATGAAATCTCCTTCATCATCGGGCGAAAGTGATACGATATGAACCTCAGCAACAGACACAGAAGTGAGGCATAAGCATAAAACTAAAAATGATAAACTCCTGTGCATTTTATAGTCCGTTGGAATGTGCGAAACTTATTAACTCCTGAATACTGCTAATGCCAAGTTTCTTGTAGATATTTTTTCGATGCGTATTCACCGTGTGCGGACTCAATCCAAGAATCTCGGCGATTTCGGAGGTGTTTTTTCCCTGAGCCACCAGGGCGGCAAGCTCTTTCTCCCGTTCGGTTAAAAAAAGAACACCGGAGGGAATAGGATCATTTTCGATGTTCTGCAAACGCGGATTTTCATACCGACCGTGCCGGGCGATTTCGTTGAGTGCTTGCAATAAATCCCCTTCACCGAAATCTTTTAGTAACGTACCGTGCGCCCCGAAATCGTTGATTTTTTGCAAAACAGCCGGATCATTATGCATCGTAAGCACTAATATCCAGGTATCGGGATACAGTCGGCGTATTTCGGGCAGAATATCGAGTCCACTCTTCTTGGGAAGACTCAAATCCAGAATTAGAAAATTAGGCTGATGTTTCTTCAAGGATTTCATCAGCACTTCAGCAGATCGAAAACTTTCTATTGGAGCATACTTGCCAGAATCTTCTAGAATTCTTCGCACACCATCAATTACAATCTTATGATCTTCGCAAATAAATACGGAGTACGGCATAAGCCATCTGGATGAAATGAATTCGATTCTAATGGGGGTAATTGATAGCAAAGGTGAGGAAACATGTGTTCTTTTTCAAGAAATTATCCCATTTTTTAGATTCTATGGATTATAGAACTTGGGATTCAGGAATTATCAAGGAATCAGAAATGAACATACAACACCAGAATGATTGGAAAAAGGGTTCTTTCTATATCGATAAAGATGGTAAGCACGTAGCAGTAATGACCTACATGTGAAAACCCGGGAAATGCACTCATTCAGGCAATTGTGTTCGAAATCTGCCGGAGGTGTTTCAGCCGAAGGACCGTCCGTGGATTAAAATCGATGCCGCATCAAGCGAGGTTATGATTAATGCGGTGAGTAAATGTCCTTCTGGTGCCTTGTCGATTAAGGTGTAGGTGCTTCGAAATCAGGATTCCTTATTTGTGGAGGCATTTGCATTAAATTGCTTAAATTCCAAAAAAGGTTATTTTATGCAAAAAATACTTGAACAACGAATTGAAGAGGTAAAAAAACTATGCCAAAAGCTTAAAATTATAAGGCTTTATGCATTTGGCTCAGTTGTGTCCACTGAAAACTTTACAGAAAATAGTGATATTGATTTTTTGATATCATTTGATGACAAAATGTCACCAGAGGAATATTCTGAGAATTATTTTCAGTTGCAGTATAAGTTAAGAGAGCTTTTCAACCGAGAGATTGATGTAATTACTGAACGATCGTTATCAAATCCCTTTTTAATTGAGAGTGTAAATCAAACAAAAGTTCTTCTGTATGAAGCCTGAGGTCAAAAAAAACTTGTATGACGTAGATTTGTCAATAAGCTCTATTTTCGAGTATATAGGAGAAAAGACAGACCTTACAGCTTATTTAAGAAATAAGCTTTTGCGTAGGGCAGTAGAACGAGAAATTGAAATCATCGGTGAAGCTATTAATAGAGCTCTCAAACAAGACCCAAATTTGCAAATCAAAAATGCTCGGAGAATTGTTGATACAAGAAATTGGGTAATTCATGGATATGATAAAGTCGACGATGTGATCGTTTGGGGAATTGTCGTGAATCATTTGCCAAAACTTCAACAAGAAATCCGTTCGTTTCTTGAAGAATAGATGATTGCCGAATTCCAACCATCTATTTCAACAACACCACCGATCGCGACTGAACAACTCCCGAAGACGGAAGCAACTTAAGTCGGTCTTGAGAATGCGGGTCTGATGTAAACGCTGGCTTTATTAATTCACCCCAGGACGTAATTTCAGTTAGTTGTTGATTCTGCGCGTATGCATCAGGCGCCTGAGCAAAAACGAGCATCGAAAGCGCAATCAAGATGAAAAAGAGGTGTTTCATAAGGTCACCGAGTGAGTGTAGTGTCAGAGAATAGTAAAGTAACGACGGTTCTCCCACAAAGTAAAAAAAAACAGAAGCCTTCAAAAGAATAAATACTTGATGCAAACCTGTATCAAATGTATTATTTGAACGGAAGTCAGATTCTAAACGTAGTTCATCTGTGTAACCAATCAACCTAATCTTTAATCTTAGTCGCAAATGAACTGGAAGCTTATCCTCTCTTTTTTCTGGTTTTGTGCGATTGTATTCCCGGCTATGGGTCAGCATCAGGTCGATTTGAATGTGTTAACAGTTGACGAAGGCTTGTCGCAAAATCTAGTCACGATTTTGCACACCGATTCCCGCGGATTTTTGTGGATTG
>JAIUMT010000025.1 GCA_022565415.1 Balneolales bacterium
CTAATAAGTCCGAAACTAGGTCATTTATATAGTGACTAATCGTACCAAGTACTCCTCTTGGTTCTGATAATCGGTAGGTATGGTCGAACTTAATCCGCGATAATCCTCTTCGCATTTCGTCTATTTTGACTTTCGTATTCCACGACACCGTTATAGCAATAATGAAACCAAGGAGTGACACAACTAACGTCATATATATTAGTGCAGTTGTGACATCCCCAGATGCTGCAAGTGCTCGCTCGATATGGGTTCTTGCCCAAAGTGCACCCACCGTATTTCCATCAATTATTAAGGGAACAGTACCAAGTGGAAAAACAGCCGGATCAAATCCATGTAACTCAATAATCATTTCCTGTGAAAAGATTGAACGTCGCACTTGATCTCGAATGATATTATAAGAGCGCGGAGGTGGACCATAAGCCGGTTTGGGAGAGGGGATAGACGGGAAAGAGTATCCAATGAACTCGTCTAATTCCAGAAAATATACTCCGCCTTCTATTCTGTCAAATCGTTGCAATACAGATTCAAGTGACTGCGATATGATTGAATCGGCCGAGCGTTCTTCTGGTTTCGTTAGAGCTTGGCGGCCGCTGAGTTCCGTGTACCAAACGTCTTTTAATGTTGTGCTTATCATTAAAGACATTTCATCGATGGCCTCCTTTACCACACCTGTGTTTGTCTCGATGATGTTTTCCTTTGTTCGATTGACCTCAAAAGATAAAAACATCGAAAAAGCAATTACCAAAGCCGTAAATAGAGTTGCAAGGAGCAGTGCCTTTGCACGTAAATTTGTTGAGCGCATTTAAATGTTGAGAAAAAGGAGTGATAGGAGTACTGAATATAGCATACGATTGTTTAATCTAAAATTCTGTCAAAAATGGGCTAAATCAACCCGTTTGTGTGTGGGCTGTATTCGCTCACCTTTGCTCTTTGTTGATGTCTGAAGCGAATAGAGGGTGATTTTGTTGTGGCACGATAATTGGATGGTATAAGTTGTTACCTGCTAAATGGTCACATTTTTTAGTTGTCAAAATGTTTTCGGTTGGGTTGAACCATTGTGATAGCAGGTAAAATTAAAATGAACTCTAATAGTTGTCGAATATTGATCTGTCCTGATTCTTTAAAATGGTTATCCAGGGCTTAAAAAAATTGAGGAATCTTATGCAAAAACGTTTACTAGTCTTCTTATGTATGTTTATGGTTACCGCAACCCTAGGGGTTGCGCAATCACTTGGCGGGAATTATTATATTGGCAACGCTGGTACTGCTCCTGGTGGAGACGACCCGCAATTTTCGTCTCTGAAATCAGCTTTTGACTTATTAATGACCGAGGGTATTAATGCCGATGTTACATTTCTGATAAGCAGTGACTTAGATGAATCTGAAAATGTGTTTCTTGGCTTCGATGCTACCCCACACACGGTCACTATTAGACCTGCTCCGGAAACCACACCCACTGTTACATTTAGCTCGGGCACATCAAACAGTACTATAAACGGATCTTTGGTTATTGGAGCCTCAGCCGGTAATGATGAGAATCTGACTTTGACTAAGAACATTGTATTTGATGGATCAAATTCTCCAGGTGGAACTACGCGTGATATGACCTTCACGGTTTCAGCATCTGCTAATAGTTCAAATTATTTTCGAATAGCTGGGGCTGTTCACGACTCACAGATTAAGAATATGGTGTTTAATACGTTAAATAACAGTTTTGACACCTGGTTTATTAGTCCGTTGGAACCAGGAGATGAGCTTTTTGCTCCTAATAACCTCGTTTTTGAGAACAATCATATTTCAAACAACCCGACACGTAGTAGCGGCCGTGCCGTGAATATTTGGGGACAGTTTTCGCCCTCAGGCGGCGGACAGGTTATTATCCGCAACAACGATATTCAAGCTCGTCGGCATGGTGTTTGGCTTCGTGAGACGGCTAGCAATACGATAATTGAGGGAAACACGATTTCAGTAACGGAAACGGGCACATTAGCAGCGTATCAGATTAACGTGACCGGTGTAGTGTCTGCATCGGATGAAATTGTAATCCGCAATAACAATCTTATTAACAGCTCTTCTGGTGGAACCCTCACAGCAATAAATCTTGAGAGTCCCGCAGTGTACACCATTTCCGGAAATACGCTGCAAAACTTGAGCAGTGCTGGATTATTCACGGGAGTTAATGTTAACACAAACGGTTCATTTAGCATTACTGAAAATAAGTTTTCTCAAATTAACGGTGATGCTGGCATTGAAATGATCAGTTTTACCGGAATTATGACCGAAGATTACACAGCCAACGTACATAACAACGTAATAACCGGTTTCGAATCAGCGAATGGATCCGGGGAAAATTTGTATGGAGTAATTGTGCGATCACCTGTATTTCCCGCAGTAGCGACAGTTAATATGTATCACAACACCATCCGTATGAATTCTTTGGATGTAACGGGCACGGGTTGGGATTACCGTGGTCTTTCTCTTTTTAGCAATCTACGTATTACAGTTAATCTTAAAAACAACATCATCATAAATGATGATACCAATAATTCTGCTGTTACTTCTTATGCCTACTATCAGGCTGGTTCTGCTACGGCTAACTTAACTTCAGATAATAATCTGTGGTTCGGTTCGAATTTGGATGCAGAAACGAATACCTATCTTTCCCGCCACGGTGCACCTGAAACAACAACGGATGATTTTGCAACACATCAAGCAAACACCAATCAGGATGCCAACTCAGTGAGTAAGGCGGTTGAATTCATTTCCGCCAATGATTTACGATTAACAGGGGCATCTGACGGGGACACTGATTTAACTGGTGCAACTGGCTTGGATATTTCCAAGGATGCATTCGGTAATTTACGCAACAAGTACGCACCTTATATCGGAGCATTCGAAGGGACTCCGTTGTCGCCAAGCGTGAGAATACTTGGTGATGCAGGATGGAGAATGATGGCAAGTCCGGCTAGTAATTATACAATTCTGGACATCATGGACCAAACTGGCATCCAGGGTGTTGAGGGTGCCGATTTAGGCTCGAATTTCCTTGCAAACATTTACACAGGCTACAATGGGACCGAATGGACACAACCCGAAAATGTTAATGCACCGTTGGAGAGTGGCAAAGGGTTTATTCTGTATTTTTACAATAATGATACTGCAGGAAGCCGACCATTACCAGTCACTATGTTTGCACCAGGACAAACCCCTGCAACGGATGTTACTATTTCAGGAATCCATGCCAATGGGAATAGATATAACCTGTTAGGGAATCCATTTAACGCGCCAATTTCAATTGATCAGATAACCTCAAATGGTACAGTTTCTGCCAATGGCCAAGTTTGGGTGGACGCGACTGGTGAATCAGCCAATGGCGAAACCGTTGCCGGGTCTTGGGTCCCAACTACAGCAGCTGAATTTGATGGCAAAGTTGCCGCTTGGCAAGGATTTATGTTGCAAAATGACGAGGCCAATCCTGCAACTTCGGTTACAATCCCAACTAGTGCTATCGTATCAGAATCTGAAACCGGTTTTCAAAAACAACACCTGGCGCATCGCTTACTTACACTTCAGTTGACAGGAAATTCCGATAACGGTGAGACTGCTCCCGTCGATGTTGCCACAACATTGTATTTTCATCCCGAAGCGACGCTAAGTCGTGACCGATTTGACCTCGATAAACTAGCTCCGATTGGTTCAAACTCCGTGTTACTCTATTATATTGGCGAGGGAAATCAGCCCAAAGCCCAATACTCACTTCCGTATGATATTGATTCAGCTATAGACATAGACCTTGACGTTTATACATACGGCCTAACCGGGGAGTTCAATATTGCATGGACAGAGTTGGTAAACCTCGACACCGATGACGTATCAATTTACCTTTTCGATAATGTCACTGGTCGGGAAGTCGATATAAATCAAGAGCTCAGCTACACGTTTGAAATTGAACAATCTGCGGCTAAGCAGAAGTCTTTTTCAGATATAGCAGACACGAATGAAGCGCGGTTTACCCTAAAGGTTCGTCCGGTTTCAACCACCAGTTATTCACAATCTCAGCTACCTCAGCAACTGGCTCTGTTCCAAAATTATCCGAACCCGTTCAATCCGGTAACAACTATTAGATACGAGGTTCCGAGCTCTGGTGAGGCTGAGCTGGCCGTGTACGATATGTTGGGTCGCCGCATAAGCACACTTGTTAACGAGACAAGTGAGCCTGGTACGTACTCCGTAAGATTCGATGCTCAACGACTATCATCCGGCGTTTACTTATACCAACTTCGAACAGACGGACAAACATTGGTTCGTCAAATGACACTCATTAAATAACGAGGTATCTTTATGCGATTATCCATTATTAGTTTTATCGTTCTTGTACTCTTACTCATCGTATTTGCGGATGTGTCTTTCGCGCAAAGTCCGCCCCCACCGGCATTACCCGGAATGCCTGACCAGGCACCTATCGATGGCGGCCTCGGACTTCTGGCTGCAGCAGGTGGAGCCTATGCGTGGAAAAAGCTTCGTTCTAAACAAAAGTAATATCATGTATTTCCAAAGTAGTCTGTTTAATGTCCAGATGAAGCAATTCGTTGGCTCCGTATGTTTCATTTTTTGCATGATAGCAGGCTGCTTTGGATTTTTGTTTACTCCACAAGTTATGGCCCAAACAACCATCAAAGGTGATCTGCACAATTTCATCAATCAAATCGTTGATGATATGCCCCGATCGGGTTCAAATGCCTATGTCCAACCGTCGGCGACAGAAATAAACCAGTTTGAGCAAGTATTTGATTTTATTGCCAATGAAGAGTACAACAGGATTCAATTACTGCTGAATCAATTTGACTATCAGTTTATTCGGTTTATTCACGAAAGTACACAGAATGACACGTTGTATGTAATTCGTGAACGAACACCAATAACTAGGGGATGGGGGACCTACCTTTGGCGCTCAGAATCAGCAGATAGAAATGTACACATACAGGTACCACATCCGATTTTCGATAATAATACACCCGTCGTTGGAATAAGAGGATTTCTGGCCAACAATATGCAGTATTTTTCGATGGCGGGTACCCATCGATACGCAAATGGAGATGCTGATTCCAATCCGCCATCGGATATGGCCCGAAATTCGAATTCGATCTTCCAAATGGCACATCGCCGCTGGAGTGATGCCCAAGCTCTGCAGCTACATGGATTCAATGACAGCAACCCTGTCTACGATAACTATCCCGAAATTATCTTGAGTAACGGGACGGTAAATCCGCAACCGATTCTCTACACCATGCGGGATAGGTTTTTGGAAAGGATGTATACTGCAGGTGTCTATGACGCGCAAACCCGGTCGCAGTTAAGCTTGCTCGGGGCTACACAGAACCCTCAAGGACAATGGTCTGCTAGCAACGACCATGTGTTTATTCACGTTGAACTAGCGCGTTACCTCCGTACCGTCAACTATCAGATTGGTCAGATAAATCAAGTTTTTGCAGAAACATTTGCCGAGTCTGTATCGGTGGAACCAACTGAACCGACGCTTCCTGAGGAGGTGGCTCTACATCAGAACTATCCGAACCCTTTCAACAGCGGGACAATCATTAGTTATAGTATTGACCGACCCGGTGATGTAACTGTTGAAATATTCGACATGCTTGGTCGACGCGTTTACAGAAGACTTCAAATTTATTCTGAAGCGGGTGAGAAAAAAATGCATTTCAGTGCAAACGGCTTAGCCTCAGGCGTATATGTTTACACACTTCAGTTCAATAACGGATACTCCTCTGTTTGGCTGCAACGAAATATGATGTTAATTAAATAAAAACAAAAGGTTACTATGAGATATTTAACAACAGCACTTTTAATATTCGTCTTTGCCATTACGGCACAGGCACAGCCATTGCTTGGAACCTACTACGTGGGTACCAACGAGGCGCCCGGTGGACAAGATCCAGAATTCAGCACCTTGTACGATGCCGTTCAAGCTCTTTACACTCGTGGACTTGATGGAAACGTTCAGCTTTTGATTACAGGAGATCTGGAAGAATCAAATACAGTTTTCCTTGGTATCGACACCGATGGTAGCACGATAACCATCAAACCAGCTCCTGGGGCAAGTCCGCTCATCACGTTTTCGGCGACAGATGGAAACGATAATATAAATGGTGCATTTGTGATTGGCGCTGAGCAAGACGACTGGTCAGCACTCGTGCCAACTTCGAACATCATTATTGATGGATCAAATCAGGAAGAGGGTACTTCCAGAGATTTGACCTTCACTACAACCGCAGGCGCGGCTACCAGTAACTATTTTAGAATCTTGGGAAGTGCCTCGAATGTCGAATGGCGTAATACGAATATCATTATGGGTCAGGAGTCGTTTGATGCCTTGCTAATATCACCCCTCCGAACCAACGGCATAGACTACACCCCAACTAACGTAACTGTGGCCAATAATCACATTGTTTCCAAACAAACACGAACATCCTCGCGAGCAATCAATGTTTGGGGCGTAACAGGCGACGATTTTGAAGCACCTGAAACTATAGATGGTTCGCTATTCTTACTCGATAACGAAATCGAAGCACGTCGATATGGTATTTGGCTACGTGAATACACTGGAAATACCGTTATCTCTGGCAACACCATCAGAATTAATGAAGAAGGGACGCTAGCTGCATATGGTATTCTAACAGAAAATGCATTGAGTGATCAAATTGAAATTGAAATCTCGAACAACGCCATTACTCAATTACGCGCGGGTCGTGTAATTAAGGGTATGAGTCTGGTTGCTTCGGGCAAGTACACCCTGTACAATAATACAATTACCGGTTTTGAAGTGAACGATACGGCAGATCCTGTGGTCGAATTTTATGGAATTCACGTTGAAACACCACCACAACCAGAGGTGATAAATGTTTCGGCATATCATAATACGATTCTGATGAATCCACTTGGTCAAACCGGCGATTCGGGATGGCGATACAGAGGCTTTCAGTCGAATAGTAACGCTCGGATTACGGTAGATTTCAGAAATAATATTCTTATTAACGCCGATGACACTGAAGCTACATCCTTTGCTTACTATCAGTTCGGAGTCGCTTCTACGATCCCCTCCGATTACAACAATATTTTCGTAGTCGCACCTTCATCGGATAACCATACCTGGTTTGGTAGATTGAGTGGAAGCGGAGGAGAGAATTTTGATAACATCAATGATTGGCGCTCAAACACCACATTAGATGTGAATTCATCTTCTGTAGCGGTTGTATTTGATGATGAGTCCTTACTCGTATTAGATCAGGAAATGGAATCTGTTAATGCGCTTAAAGCGCCACGGCTTTCTGCTGTAATGACTGATATCATCGGTGAACAACGTCAAGATCCGACCTTTAAAGGCGCTTGGTCAACACCCGCATCTGTCTCCGTACCTTCGATTTCTGATATGCCAGCTACTATTAGCTTAAATCAGAATTATCCAAACCCATTCAATCCGACTACAACACTCACTTTTACACTCACAGAATCCGCTCCTGTTCAATTGAGCGTGTATACCGTTGATGGTCGCCTGGTTAGCACTCTTCTCCGCGATGTTCGTGCGGCAGGACAACATACCGTTTCGTTTGATGCCTCCGCTCTATCTAGTGGTATCTACATTTACCAACTTCAATCTGGTTCCTCAATTGAAACCAGAAAAATGACCCTGATTAAGTAATGACATGTGATTGTGGCAGTATAAACAGGCTGCCACTATCACGATATCTACCGAAAAATCTACAACTAACCTTATTAAATGCTATGAAACGACACGTAAGTACGGTCGCAACGCTATTGCTGTCTATATTCGTGCTGAGTGCATGCAATATTTTTGGCCCCGACGGCACTGGGAGTGATATAATAACCGATTCAGATGGCTTCTTCTACATGATGGATCGATCTGACTCAAAGCTATATCAGCTCGACTCTCAATTACGTGAGCGAAAAGTGTGGGATCTCAGTGAGATTTCAAACGACAACATAGTTCAGGGTATCACCTTTGATGGAAATCATATCTGGATTTCGGTTGCTAGTGGTGTAAACCGGTTATTTAAACTCGACTTAACCTTCGACGACGCTGAAGTAATTCAAACGATTGTTGCTCCACCGGGTGGACGTGGAACAATACGTGATATTACTTTTGATGGAACACATCTTTGGGCTGTTAACAGTGGATCGGTCTCGGCCACAGAAGCACCCGCGATTTTCAAATTAAATCCTGAAACAGCGGAAATTGTGGCTTCGTACGACATGCCTACAACCGAGATACGGTCCGTTTCCTATATCCCTCCAAATGGTGATGTGTATGGTCGTGGAGCTCCAACTGGAATTTATATGGGCGATCGAGAAAGTAATAAATTTTGGAATTTCCGCTTCGATAGGCCGGTATTTACCGATGCGTTCGATGCACCAGTTGGACCAGAAGGACAGTTTCGGGTTTTTCCATCTGGATTGACATACGAACTGATGAGTACGGGTGAAATTAAGTTCTGGACCATTAACAGTAGTCTGGGGGCAAATTATCTTTATAGACTTAGCCGTACAGGAAGTATCGAAGAACGTTTCGAAATCCGTCATTATAGTCAGCCGGGTCCCGTAGTATTTACAGCAGAAAACGTAGCGATTCCAGCTCCACCAGAAGTTCAGTCGGTAGTACCAAACAGAGGTGCTTTAAACACGACTCTAGAGATTGAAATTGCGGGAAGCGGATTTCGTGCAGGTACTGAATTAGCTGTAGATTTCGGCGAAAATATCAGTGTTTCAAATGTGGAATTGGTATCAGCAGGAATTATTACTGCTACCATCAATATTGCTGGTTCTGCAGCACTTGGTAACCGAGATGTACTAATAACAAGTGGAGACGGTCAGGTCGCAACGCTCGAAAGTAGCTTTGAAGTAACAGCAGAGCCGCCTCGCTTCGGCTACCTGTATGTAGCTGATTTCGGAAGCCTTAACTTGTTGTATCGCATACGCGAAGCCGATGGGGGACTAGAACAACAATGGGATTATTCAGATGTTGCACCTGGTGGATCTTTACAGGGAATAACCCATGACGGTGAGCATCTTTGGATTGCCGCGGCGGGCTCTGACCGGCTCATTCGAAAACTAGACACTAGCGGGGAAAACCTGGTCGTTTTGGAATCGATTCCTGCTCCTTACCCAAATGGAACCGGAACAGTTCGTGATCTTGTGTTTCATGAGGGATCATTATGGACCACGAACAGCGGCGATAATATGATTTATCAGTTGGATGTACAGACCGGCGAAATTGTTCGTGAAATTGATGCTCCGGGCGACGATACCCGCACACTTACATTCGTTGACGGGGTTTTATTTGTGGCCGATCGAAGTCTCGGAAGAGTTTACTCTTTCTCGAACAACACAGAAACCTGGAACCTCGAATTTGAAGTTCCAATGCCTACCGGAACAGCTGCAGCCGACCGATTACCCGTAGGAATGGACTGGGATGGGGAAACTTTTTGGATTGCGACAACACGTTTAGCCAACGACTATGTGCTACAAGTTTCGCGTGATGGAGAATTACTACGTTCATTCACCTCTCCAAATGCAGGTCCCGACATTTTATCTGGTCTAGCCTTTGTGCTGGAATAACCTCCTTCAAAAGATATTTATGATGAAAACTATAAAATCAGTATTAATTCTCGCGTTCTGCATTCTCGCCGGAACTGAAATTACCTTAGGTCAAATTGCTGTAAACGGTGATTTTCGCACTCGCGCCTACTACGATCACTTCAGTAAAAGTCTGGATGACAGACCCTCCTTAAATTATCTGCGCTATCTTGGCCGGTTTAATTTAAGGGCACCGGTTTCGAACAACATGTCGTTCTACTCCGAGTTTACCACATTCACCAATAACCCGGCATCGGTTACCCGAAATATCGCCGCGACAAATGAGATGTATTACGGCATTAGTCAGCTCTTTACCGAAGCCACATACACGTCGCTACCTGTAGTCGACTTGATGAGATTACGATTGGGCAGACAACAGTTTCCGCTCGGCCGGGGGTTGTCGCAAGGTGAATCATCTTACTTTGTTAGGCTATTTGATGGGGTTCGTGTGGATATGAGTCGGTCTGGAACACAGCTATCGCTATTTGGTGCTGTTACCCGTCAATCACTGAGTCCCAGCGGATTATTCCCGGCATCGGGCGGCGATAAAATCTATATAGCACGCTTGTCGAGAAACTTCTACGGACAAGACGTAATGTCTTATTTTATTCTAAACCGACTAGAAGGAATGTTTAACGACAGCTATATCTTTGGTGGCGGAATTCGAGGTTCTTTCTTATCTCCCGAACTTGAATATTTCGGAGAAGTAGCTCACCAGACGTTCAATCAAGCTCCCGGACTTCCCTCCATGGGCGGATACGGCTATATGGCTGGAATTGGTCACCGCTGGCCAATGGGCCCATTTCGATGGGTGAAAATCGAGGCAAGAACAGCCGCATTTCAAGGTAATGATGAATCTACCAATCGAATTGAACGATTCGCTCCTCAATTCACCAGCTTTTTCTGGGGAGATCGCGCTGGATATGCGAACTCCTTTATTGGTGGTGACGCTCCATTAAACGGACAAAACCTTGAGGGTAGCTATATCTATTACGGTCGTATTTACTTCGTGCCAAATATTCTGCCACAAACCAGATTTCAGCTACAATATATATACGTAACCGAATTCAACGATAACGATAATTATAATAGTCGAAACAACGAGTTTTCGGCAAGATTGTTCTATCAGGTAAGTCGAAATTCCAGGTTTCAACTTCGATATGTTCATCGAATGCCTAATGAAGACGAATTCAATCCGGTATTGTCTGAATCGTCGACCAACGATCGGTTCTCGATTCATCGTTATATGTTCGAATGGCATGTCCGATTTTGATTATCCATTGATTCAATGGAATGGCCTGCACTGCACTTTTCGGTATAATCTACCATTCCATAATTTCTCAGTATTTATGTTTTCTCAAATAATGCGCACACGATGACTTTATTCAATATTCGACTACTACAAGCAGGACTTGTTTTGGCAGCCATCATATTTGTGGGCTCTACCTGGTTTGGTTCTCCATCAAACAATTCACCTGATTCCAAACGGGATACCAAGTTTGCCGAAGGTCGCGAAGCTATGGTGGCGACAGCACATCCCGAAGTTTCTAAAATTGCCTGGGAAATACTAGAACAGGGTGGAAATGCAGTTGATGCCGCTATCGCTGCTGCCTATGCTTTGGGTGTTTATGAACCAACTGGTTCTGGTATCGGCGGGGGAGGCACAGCTATCATTTATATGAAAGATCAGAACGAATTCTTTAATATCGATTTTTATCCTCGTTCTCCAGCGAACCCGATTACCAGTTTTAATCCTACCACAGATGCCAGCACAGTGAAAGCTGTAAGCATACCCGGCTTTGTTGCTGGAATGGAAGAACTCCGTGAACGTTGGGCTGTGTTAGACCGAGAAGCTCTCATCCGCCCGTCAATTCAAGTCGCCAGAAATGGATTCATACCCGATTCGGTTACCCATAGCTTTGTCCGGATTTCAACTGATAAAGCAGCTCAATACGATGAATCACGCGCAATATTTACCAATAACGGTCAACGAATATCACGAGATTTCATCATAAAAAATCCTGCTCTAGCCGATGTTATGGAACAGGTTATTGATGGCGGTGCACCGGCATTCTACAACAGCGATCTCACTTTGTCGATCATCGATAAACTTAACGACCTTGGCGGACAATTTGAGCTATCTGATTTTAACGATTATGAAGCACTGTGGTATACCCCTTCTCGTGGAAGCTATCGTGGTTACGACGTTATTAGTGCCGCACCACCTCAGGCCGGACTCCTGGTTATTCAGTCGTTACATATGATGGAAACCTTCGATTTTGAAGAGAATGGCCACTATACCCAGTCTCCTCAATCAATGCATTTCTTATTCGAAATGTTTAAACGTTCGTTTGCCGATCGCCTCTCATTTATCGGTGACCCCCGGTTTGTCGATGTTCCTGCCCCTGGACTGGCCTCGAAAGCATATGCACAGTCACGCGTCACAACAATTAATATGGCCGCAGCCGATCCTGTTCGACTTCGTGATACTGAACCAGGCAATCCATTTGGATTTCGGGCAAGTTCAGGCCGTACAGGTTTATCCGATATGGTCGTGAGTCAGCCCTTGGTCCCATGGGGAGACGATATGGATGATGAAGCCTCGTCGTTCGATTGGTGGGGTGACGACACATTTGATTCATGGGGAGTACCCCGTCGAGACCGTAGTAATCGACCAAATTTACTGCAACGTATCTTTAATCGGAATAATAGCGATACGACAGATTTAGCTCCTATTCGTATCGAAGATGACGACGATTGGGATGTGAGCGAAGTAAATGAAACGACTACTTCACATATCACCATTATTGACAAAGATGGGAACATGGTGTCCCTTACTTCTACTGTCGGACTTTATCTTGGTTCAGGTATCACCGTAAATGGAGTGGTAATGAACAGCGGCCAAGCTAATTTTGGCTCTACGAACCCTGTGAATATTATGGTCGGAGGTCGCACACCCAGAAGTACGATTGCGCCAACCATTCTGATGGATGGTGATCGTCCATTTTTGATTCTCGGGGCTGCTGGTGGGGCGCGTATTCCTGCGGCAATAGTACTCGCCATACACAACATCGTAGATTTCAATATGGATGCTTACGAAGCCAACGCTGCTCCTCGGTTCATTTCACGCCGCTGGGCTGATAATATTGAAATCGAAGGACACATGCCTTACCCCGTGGTAGATGCAATGCGCAGGCGCGGCCATCCCATACAAATGCGTGAACCAATGCATAGCTTTTTTGGTGGACTTCAGATAATCCATGTACGTGAAGATGGGGTTATCGAAGGAGCTTCAGACCCTCGTCGTGATGGTGTTCCATTGGGGAGATAGTATCCATTCGATGCCTCGAACCTGGCCAGTGGCACCTACATGTATCGCCTGCAATCGGGCAACATGGTAGAAACATCCAAAATGATGTTGATTAAGTAAGAATCTAAACTGATTTGTAGATTTACGTTAGTGTGTGCCTGTTCGACCCCATATGAACAGTGCATGCGCTAGCGTTTTTTTGTTTGAGGAGGGCTGAACAATAGCTGTAATATTGCTGGCATCAGTCGGGTTGTTTAAAAGCCCGATTTTTGTTTAACCAAATCTGCAATTCTGGTTGATTTAAGTCGGATTGTCCTAAGAGCCCGTTTTTTTGTTTGAGGCTTAGTGCAATTTAGTGGCGTATGTTTGATTTCAGCTGTGGTTTTTTGGAGGGCCACTTTTTACGAATGAGGCGCATTCAGGCCGACAACTTGCTCGCCACTGGATTCGGTACCTTGCAAAACGGGGTTCTTTTCTCCCATTCTATCCCGGCAATCGATACAGCGAATAATTATGCTGAGACTCGATTTCGTGTCCCTCGCGATCCAGCAACCGGATAACCCGCTGACTCGCCACCTCAAATCGAATCCGTTCCTCGGCGTTGTTAAAGCTCAAATCAAACACCTGCTGATTCCCATCCGCCGTAGAAACCCGCCACGGACCGGCGTTCCAAAACACCTGATCACCCGATCGCGTGTGCTTGTATGTGCGCTTTAGCGTGTACCGTCGCTGATTTGTAGCATCATCCTCAAACAAACTCAATTCGTGCTCAATGCCACTGCAATCGGCGCAGGGAAGCGTACCGGTGTAGGTCCCAATCAGGCTGAACCGATCGTCTAAACGTATGGGCTCGGTGCTGTTAATGTGCGACAAATCCGGACGCGGAACGGGGTCGGCAGCCACCTCATCCTCATCGTCGAAATCACCCTCCGCTTCCGACAAATCCTGACTTATCGAAGGTTGCTCCCGCATGAAATCTTCAGCTGTGGGCCTGTCTGATGTCGATTCTGAGGCGGACTCTTCTTCAGATCGCGAGCAGGCAAAAATGAGGCTTAAAATGAGTGAAATGGTAGCTAATTGATAATAATTCGGCATAATCTCGGAGGGGTTTTCCTGATGAGGTAAGTGTTGTGTACGGAAAGTTGTGCATAAAATAATGAGATATTCGGCCAATCTGCAAAACTTTCGATTAATAAACGGGATTTGGTGGCTATTTCGAGGCTTCTGATTTCGAACGATTTTTTTACTCCTTTTTTGCTTCCTAACCGTTGCAATCGGCCCGGATTTTTCGCACATTATATATGTATAAAATATGTGCAAAAATGAACTCCAATTACGACTTAAACCGCAACGTACACCGCATCACGCTGTACAACACAATTGCTGCCGACCAGCAACATACCAGTGTGCGTCCGCGGTTGTACCTGCATCTCGACATGAACTGCTTCTATGCGCAGGTCGAGCAGATATCGTATGGCTTGTTCGGGATGCCGGTTATTGTAGGAGGGTGGCGCAAGGAGGATGGAACGCCGCGCGGCATCGTGGCCACATCGAGCTACGAGGCCCGGCAGTTGGGCATCAAAACGGCCATGAGCGCATTCGAAGCGACCCGTATTTGTCCCTACATCTTGTTCATGCAAGTGCATTATGAGAAATATCAGGCCATTTCCCGCGATATTCGAAGCATTTTAGAACGATATTCGCCTGATGTGGAAGGGTATTCGATGGATGAGTTTTTTCTGGATATCAGTTTTATGCTTAAACGTCCGCGTTTGGAGACAGAGGCTATGGCAATGCGGTTGAAAAACGAGGTTTATGGCAGTACCGGACTTCTTTGCTCGGTCGGGGTGTCATACTCCAAAACGTATGCGAAGCTGGCCAGTGATTTGCAAAAGCCCAACGGACTCACCTGCAGCTTCGACGAGCAACTAGCCCGGGAGCGGCTGCATTCGTTGCCTCTGAATGAGGTCTGGGGCATTGGTCGGCGACGGTTCGTCAAGTTGCAGTCTGCAGGATTGCAAACCATCGGCGAGGCGGTTGAGCGGGGCTCGGGCGTGTTTTCAGAGCTTTTTGGTGCATATTTTGGCAAGATGTTGTTCGAGACGGTCTGTGGCAAAGATCGTGCAAAAGTGCTGGATACCTCCATGCACACTCCAAAAGAAGTCAGTTATATGCACACCTTCTCCGACTGGACCGACGATCCGCTGGCGGTGGAAGGTGAAATCACCAAAGCGGTGAGTCAGCTGTGCTACCGGATGCGCGGTTATCAGCGAAAAGCGGTCAAATTCGCCGGATATATTCGCTTTCAGGATGTCGACTGGAAAGGTATTTCCTTTGTATTTAACACACCGGGGTATACCAATCTCGACGACTATGTGCAGCAGGCCTGCATACGATCGGCCATGCCCATTTTGCACAAATTCCTGCGGGAAGGACATAAAATTCGGGGTATCGGACTGCATACGATCGAGCTGAACGAGGGAAATCAAACGGAGTTATTCTTCCGGGAAGATGAGAAAATAGCCGGATTGTATCAGGCCATCGATCACATCAACAATCGCTTCGGACTCGATACTATTCTGCCGGCAGCGAAACAACACGACGTGAAAGGACATACCCACTTCTTCGACCGAAGTTGACGGGCTATATGCGATGGGTGTGTCGTTACCAGAGTCTAATCATCGAATAATGCGGTGTTTGTGCCAGGAATAGTGCCTGTCACGAAAATATGAGTGGTGAGTTTTTTGCGAGAGAATGATTATCGGCAACGTGAGGGTTCTTGCGGCAACAGTATCTCTCACGAAGCCCACAAGCTTCATGTAAGACGTGCTTTTATCAGGCGGTAACGTGTCGTTTTACAGAAAGATAGTCTCTCACCTAAATATCGAAATCAACAAACGTCCTGAATTTAAAACCTTGTGCCTGTGGCACCTGTAGATTATGCAAAAATCGGAACTAGATAAAATTAATGTAATCGCTTCGTTTGCTTCGTTCACAACCTCGAAACAAAAGCGTCGCATCGCCCCGCACCGGTTCCTCACTCCGAAAGGAGAGACGCATGTAATTGCCGAGGTGCGCCGAAGCTACACCGAGCGGGTGGGCGACAGTCAGCATATTCACTTCGTGGTGCAAACCCAGCAGGGACGCTACTTCGATATCGTGTACGACAGCAAGCAAATCGCCTGGTATCTGGTGCTTGAAATCGAAGATGAGTTTATCAATCAGAAGGTGTAGCTGCGGAGAGGAATGGTAAGCTAAACTTGCCAAAATACCAATGTAACACATGCCTGTACCGCAGAAATAAGTTGATTCTGTGTAGCGAATATCCGTAAATTTGAAATCTGATTGTGAGCCGGTTAACGCCAGTTTTGGAATCAGAAAAAGAAATCAACATGCCGAAGTGGCGGAATTGGTAGACGCGCACGTTTCAGGGACGTGTGAGGGTAACCTTGTGTGGGTTCGAATCCCACCTTCGGTACTTTGTGGGGAAAAGGCTTTGTGAGTCAATGAGTTGCGAAGCCTTTTTTGTTTGGTACGAACAGTGAAATAACACTGGCGCGAACGCTCCCTTCAGAAGAATAGCAAATCAGATCAGGTGTAATCTCGGTTAATACACTGCCAAAATCGAAAAGTTGTTATCCCATCGAGAGTGTCTAACTTGATATCGCCTGACACTTAAGAGTGCTGTATACATCCCGGCAACGGAAACAGAAAATGTGCCCTGGGGAAAGACGCAGTAGAAGGATGGGGTTTTCCAAAACCCCCAAACCCCACCTACTTGAAATACCCCGAAAACAACCCCTCAAACTCATCTAGCATGTCGTCCTCGAGCGTGAGCAACGTATGCTGACCCAAACAATTCAGGATAACCAACGCGTTAATGTTTGCATCCGCACCGTACATTTCTTTCATTCGCTCGCTCATTCCGTGATTTACCCTCTCCACATCCTGATATATCTCCATCAGTCCGTCCAGCTCAAAATCGCTTTCAAGCCCGCGACGCCGGCGAAAGTGCTGAGACGTTATGTACATGGAAATGACCCGGAACAACGTTTCTCTCATCGATGAAAACGGTAAATGCGTACGCACCATCGGGCGGAGTTTGTCCATCACCGGACATCCGCTGGTCGCCATCAAAATCCCTAAAAGCGAGCTTAATCCATGTTGAACGGCCGCTTTCTTGCTGTACGTTCGGTCTGAGGACTCAATGGTGATGTAGGCCTCTTCTTAGGAAGTCATGTTTTTGAATTGCTCAAAGACACCGACCAAATTCACGGCCACAGGACAGTGCGAGTGCTCCTCAGGATCGAGCGGACAATTTTCGCATTGGTTCGACGTCAATTTGGTCCATTCAGGAAGTTCGGCCGGAGGGGGCTGCAAACACCGCATGGTTTCATCATCCAGCTTGATAGAGTAACGCATGATATTTTCGTCGCCAAAATCAAACGTGTAAACATAGTCAGTAACATTGCGGTGCATAAAAGTAGACTAAGACTTAGAAGTGTAGCGAGGCCGGTTCCGCTTACTCGGATACCGGCTCAGTTAAATCGAATTCGGCTTCAAAACGGAGCTCTCCGCTCAAATACAGACGGTAGTAGTACAGCTCATTGGCAGTATCAAACGCTTTAGACCAGACGTTGATCTCGCGCGATGGTCGATCTGCAAGTGTACGGGCATCTGCCGGGAAGTACAATACCGACTCGGAAGGTTGAGCATTTTCCGGATAATACCTGAAAATCCCGTTTGTGTTGTTCATGGCAACGCCCCCGTAAAAGTTGGCCTCATCCTCACTGCCATCGGCGTTTCGGTGGTCGTGAGCGAGTCGAAGTCCGTCTTCGAGATAACCCAGAATCCAGGTTCTGGAAGTGTCTTCCTCAACGAAAAACCGGATTCGCACTTCATCTTCTGAGCAGTGCGTAATAATCATGGTCAGGTCGGCATCGTTCAGCGGACTGTCTTCGCCAAGGTCTGTGTACACACTTTTCCAAGTGAAAGTCTCGCCGCAGTAGGGTTAATAATTGGCTAAAAACGGACTGGTAATTGCATCAGGCGTTGGTTCGGGTTCGTGTTGTCCTGTTCCGCAGGCGGAAACTATTAGCAGACTTGCAGCTAAAAAGAGATATTTCATTAAACTATACTTATATGTGTAATTCAAAAGGTCACGCACGGTAACGATAAACACGACAATGCGTGACCTTCAATTGTATTAAACGACCACCCAGGTTTCGTCGCCGCTCAAAAGTTTTTCAAGATCATCGTCTCCGTTGCGTTTCTTGGCGTAAGCCATTTGATCGGCAACGAGCTTCTCGTAAGGTGCACGCTCCTGCTCAAAAAGAACACCAAACGGCCGCGGAAACCCATCTTCGTTACCAACGGCGAAGAACCTGGTTAACAGATAGGCCTTAAAATGATCATTTTCGTCGTGAATCCAAAGGTCGTCGGCACTCACATTGTCGTTCATCTCGACAATCTCCGGACGCATTCCATCCAAACGAATTCCATGCGTATTGC
>JAIUMT010000026.1 GCA_022565415.1 Balneolales bacterium
AAACGCAGCTGCACCCATGCCATGAATAGCCGTTAATGATACTGTCAGGTACAGAATTACGATGCAGATCATGGCCAAAATGATCGCCCGGGGAATGGTTTTGCGCGGCTCGGCTACCTCCTCTCCCAATGTTGCAATGCGTCCGTAGCCGGTGTAAGCCACGAACATCAGGGCTGAGGCATAGAATATCGACGACCATGAGGTGTCTTTTAGTGAGTCGGTAATGGGTTCTATTGGCAATCCGTTGGCATAGAGTCCGGCAAGGACAAATACCCCGAGCCCAGCAAGTGTTACCATCACGATAACTTTGTTTGCTGTGTTACTCCGATTGATGCCGCCCGATACAAGCCAGGTCATAATCAGCAGAAGCACAAGTCCGGCCAGCGTTATTCCCAGACTTCCCGCCTGAATATCGAAAGCATACATCAGGTAACCGATACATCCCAGCACGGCCGTTGCTGCAGATGCGGATTTGGCTACCATGAACATCCAGCCCGCACTGAAACCAAACCATGAGTTCAGAAATTTGTAGCCATATTCGTACGTTCCGCCGCTTACGGGGTGTGCCGCTGCCAACTGTGCGCTGCTGAGTCCATTGAAAGTGGCTAATAATGCAGCTATAGCGATGGCTATGATGATGCCTGTTCCGGCGACCTGGGTGGCAATGGCGATACTCACGAAAATACCGGTTCCAACTATCGAGCCGAGGCCCATCAGGATTGCTCCGGATGTGCGAATATCGCGGCGGAGCACTGCTTGTTTTTTTGAGGTTGACATGCTGGAAAATAGAGCAGTTATTAGCCAGACCAAAATTAACTATTTGTTAACAGCTATATCGGGGCGACGCTTTAAGACACTGGCGTACACATTACGCCAAGCGACATCAAAATGCGTATTCGAATCCGGTGTGTCGTCAAAAGCGATATCAATAGCACCAACGGGATATCTTTCGGAGGTGATCGGTATTTGAAACAGTGCCCTGCCATAAGAGCCGTCGATTTCAGAAACGTTTTTATTCACGTTTGAGGGAGTTATTTTAGTGCTCTACCTGCTCGCTCCATTTTGGCCAGGGATCATCGAAAGCGTGTCAATCGAAATCGAGTCTTGGAATCTGACTTATTTCCTCTGCACTGAAATACTTCAACTGTCGAAATCTGGGGATGAAATATCCCTTCCAATCTTTCTGAAACTCACGCATCTCTCCATCCAACGACTGTAATCTTTGTGCATCCGTTCCAGCGACTTGTTGCATCCAATGATGCATCAACATCGATGGCGACAACGGTCTGAGCTTCGAAATAACTCCGACTTGCTGTTCACGTGGGGAGTTGAATCGTTCAGTAGCTTCATCCACCCTATCCTGAATCACCTCATTTGTTAGCAGCCGTTGCATCCAAATCAAGTAAAAATCTGGTGTATCACCATCCATCACTTCCTCCGGATGATCGGCTTTCCAGCTTTCAAAAAAAGTATGGCGTTCCTCGTTCACCGCTTGTTGTATACCTCGTTGGTCGGTGACCCACATGGCTCGCGAGGGAACTGGATGCTGGTTACTGGCAAACAGTGAAATCAACGACGGAATAATAAGCACGAAAAGCACCCAAAGTCCGACCAACGTAATGGCATTAATGGCTGAACTATCACTAAACCAGTTCACAAGTACGCAAAGTGCAAACCAAAATGCAATATAGGCTATGATTGCCAGTAATACTGGAATTACAGCTTGACTCCCTATCGGGATACCCAAAAGAAATCCAAAAACCAAAACCGAAAGCAACACGATTCCTGAAATCACCAAGAAACGGAACAGAACCTTCATCAGTAAAATTTTCTGTATCGAAACCGGTTGAGACTGTAGCAAAGCTAATGTGCCGCCTTCTTTTTCGCGGGAAAGCACATCATATCCGATGGTAATCACGAAAAGTGGTATGAGCCAAACCAGAACAAACGCGAAGTCGAATGGTCCGGCTACTTGCATAACTGGATTTTCTAAGGCGTTATCACGCATGGCAGATCTGTTAGTCAGAGCAATCTTACCGTAGTAAGGAAATAGGTCCGACTGTCCGGCTGCCAGTGCTGCCAGTGGTTTCGGCGAGAGAAAAACATACCGACCACTGCCTCCGAATTGAGCCAATACCAACGGATTTCCGGGATTTTGGAACCAATGTTCCACCTCACTTTCACCGAGTTCGATTGCACGTCGCCGTTCTGCCAAATCGTCGTAGAAAGTTTGCTCTGACTCGAGGAGTTCCTGTATCTGGGCATGTTGGTCTTGAACTCGCTGGTGTCCTAATAATAAGCTGTAGCCTATAATTACTGGAACAATAAGCGCGGTTAGACGGAAGCTCCAGGTCTTTCGAAGTTGCAACCATTCGAAATAAAATAAATGACTCATCATACCACTTCCTCCTTTGATGCTGCAAATCCTACCAATCCTGCCGAAATGATAAACCAGCTGAGAAGTGCCAGAATGAATGGAATTGTATCGGCTGAGGGTGTTATCTTCGAAGGCCTTTCATACCTTAAAACTGGATTTTGTTCAAAAAAGTCGCGACCGGTAACGTAACCAATGGCCCTTTCCCCGACAGCATTGTCGCGTAAGTCGTTATTAAGAACACGCATCAATTCAATCCGGTATTCTTCTGCTTCTTGGGTAAAGTGTCGAAAAGCATGAATGTCTGTTCCGGCAATGTGCATTGAAGTTAGTTGCATCGAGAGTCCCGGCGATAAAATCGCGCCCAATGAAAATACCCCTAGTTGACGATCGTGAATGGATTGAATTCGATCGAGATGGTAATCGTAGATTTTTTTCTCAAACTCTTCGGCTTCTTGAAGCATCATTCCACTAAAATTGAACGGCAAATCGGCTACGTCTGTAACTCCGTGAGCGTTCAGCACGGAATCGCGAAAGGCCACGCTGTGTTCGCTAAAGGGGTTATGTCCATCGATGCCTTGTTGTAAATCGGTGCGTACCGATTGATAAAATTCGGAGGTTGTTGGTACCGAGTGAAGTGATGCTGCCATATTTGATGTTACTTTCGGAATTAGTAATGTTATCACCATCCAAATGGCCAATAATGATACCATTGCCGTGCCAGATTGTCGTGCGAATGAGGATATCCCGATGGTTAGATGAATCATGATGCCGAAATAGCACATCCATATCAACGCAAGTAACAAATACCTGTAGAGATCGGCTTCAGCACTTATTGGTAGTCCGGCAACGAGCAACCCAAACAGGAAAAAGGGTGCAAATATGACCAGAACCATGATCCACAATGCTGCGGTTTTGCCCCAGATTAATTGATTTCGACTGATTCCCTGCGCCATTAAAAATCGATACATCCCCGATTCTTTTTCGGCAACTACCATCCGAAATCCGGCGAAGATGATGAGCAACGGAAATAAGTAGGTGAAGATGAACGCCGGAGTTAGCTCGGCAAAACGTAGCGAGGCATCCAGATCTTCGGCGAGGCTAAAGGAGGCGGTATTCTGACGATGCCCTTCCAGGAAAAGTGAGACTCCGGTGTAACGGGTAACGCCGGGTTCGAAAATCATCAGTACACTCACGGGTTTGAATGCATGGGTGCCATAGTGAGCTGCCGAGTGCGGATTCTTTTCACCTTGTTGCTCCCACTGGATTCTCGATAGATATTCGGCCTCTGACTGTGCAGATGACAGTTGCTGGTAATAACGTTCACCTGTTAAAACCGACACCGCAAGCAGTCCTAGCACAAGTACGGCAAGGGTGAGTATAACAAGATCGCGCACAAGGCGTGTGAGTTCGTTTCGAACAATCTGGCGAATAATCATAACGGAATCAGGATTTCATGTGATTGAGGTAGACTTGTTCCAAATCGCTGTGCGAAATATCGGAGGCGACAAGTTCATCCATAAGTTTGCCGCGATTCATGATCCCAATTCGCGTTCCTGTTTCTTTGGCTCTGAATAAATCGTGGGTGGCCATAAGAATTGCGGCGCCACGATCTTTCATGAGTTCCAATAATCGGGCAAAGTCGTTGCTGGCAGCAGGATCGAGTCCACTGGTGGGTTCGTCGAGTAGCAACACATCCGAAGATCGTGCAATTGCTAGCGCAACGCCCACTTTTTGGCGCATACCTTTCGAATAGGTTTCAACACGTTTGTGCATGGCCTCCGGCTGCAAGCCCGCCTTCTTAAGGTGACCCTCAATCTCGGTAACCCCTAACTGAAGCCCCGATAGTCCACAGAAAAAGCGAAGATTTTCGGCACCGGTTAGATTTGGGTACAAAGCGAGGTTTTCGGGAATATAAGTGAGCCGTTTCTTGGTTTCGAGTGGATTTTCAGTAACCGAAAGTCCGCCAATCAACGCATCTCCACTACTTGGAGGAAAAACATTGAGCAACATATTGATGGTAGTAGTTTTTCCGGCACCGTTTGCGCCTAAAAGGCAATAAATTTCACCCGCTTCAATGTTTAGATGCAAACCAGAGACAGCGACTTGTCCGTTGAATTGCTTGGTTAGGTTAATGGTTTCTAGCATATTTCTGAGGTGGTATTAGGTTTCGAAAATAAGCTACTGCTCTACTTGCTCGCTCCATTTTGGCCAGGGATCTTCGAAGGAATATCCGGCATGGTATCTAATGATTTCCTCATCGGTGCACAGGCAGTCAAGAAGTTCTTCGCGGAGGTTGTTCTTTTCCAAGTCCTGACCAATAAAAACAAGCTCATTAATACGATCGCCAAATTCTTTGGTCCACCGCCCCATGATGCGCTCTTCGTTTGCCTGAAATGCGGGATGTTGATTTCGTTCAAGCTTGGTGAGTGAGTCCCACCAAACGCCAGCTTTGTCGGCATTAAACGAGCGCCCGGCCTGACTCCAATTCACAGCCACATCAGGCTTCGAAGCTAGCCAAAGCAGTCCTTTTGAGCGAATCACATAATCTGGCCAATGTTCGATAAAATCCCAAAGTCGGGTTGGATGAAATGGTCGGGTATCGCGAAATACCACCGAACTTATTCCGTATTCCTCCGTTTCTGGTACATGCTCGTTTTCAAGTTCTTTGATCCATCCGGCCGATTGCGATGTTCTGTCGAAATCAAACAGCCCGGTATTCAGCACCTCTTTCAAATCGACATTACTGTGTGTCGTTCGGATGATTTTCGCTTCCTGATTCAGCCTTCGAATAGCCGCTTCAACTTCATCAGACTTTTCGGGCGTCACCAGATCGGTCTTATTGAGCAGAATGACATCGGCAAACTCGACCTGATCAATCAGTAAATGGGCGATGCTGCGTAAATCTTCGTCATTCTCGGCCCAGGATCTGTCCTGAAGCGACTCAATGGTATTCAGATTTGCATGAAAAGATGATGCATCCACCACGGTCACCAATGTATCGAGGGTACTGATCTCCGAAAGGTTTACATCCAGTTCGGGCATGTCGAAAAAGAATGTCTGGGCAACGGGTAGCGGTTCCGAAATACCAGAACTTTCAATGAGCAGGTAATCGAATCGCTCTTCCCGCGCTAAACGGGCCACTTCTTCGATCAGATCTTCCCGAAGCGTGCAGCAAATACAACCGTTGCTCATTTCGACCAGGCGCTCCTCGGTTCGCGATAACGTACCGGTTTCTTCCACCAGTCGGGCGTCGATATTGAGCTCGCTCATATCATTTACGATAACGGCCACACGCAGCCCCTGTTTATTGTGGAGAATATGATTGAGGAGGGTCGTTTTTCCGGATCCGAGGAATCCGCTGAGAACGGTTACAGGAAGTTTTTTCATGTAGTTGACTTGAAGTGCTGAGGTGAATCTTTTTTGTGGTTTAGTTGAACAGGTTGAAACTGCTCAATAAGTGGCCTGATGTGTTTCTGAGTCGGGATGAGGAAGTTTTCATAGAGCAATTCTTACGTGAACTTTCCTGATGTTCCTGAGAAACACATATCTTAAATGCAACTGAGTTGCAATTATAGGGAGAAGCGCCGTATAATGCAACACGGTTGCATTAGTTTATTGCCGATGGACTGTGAAAGATTAACGTGTCCCCTGTACAGTTAGAAAGGAATTATGAGGTCTGTGTGAAGCAGTGCTCTGCTAGTACCCGATAAAACCCCATCAGATCGGGTTACCATCACAAAACTACCTCCACTGACAATACGAAATGGTAGGCTACCTACATGAACCGTATAGCCGGCCTGAATCGACAACGCAATGTACGATGCCATCAGGTATTCCACTTGTGGATCGGTAATTTGAGACGTTACCAGCGCTGGCCGCTCCCGGATGTACTCACCCTGAATTTTCTCGGATCCAGAGATTCTTGCTTCTAAAGATGGCCGACCTTTCGCATTCTGTATTGTCGCTATAACGCGTGCCCCGTAATGTATATGTTGAATTTCATAAGAGGCGAAACCGACTATATCTTCGTGGAACAAGTAATTATGACCTAGCTTCAACCCAATATATTCAACAACCGACCGGCTCGTGCTGGATCGACCAAGTTCTAAACTATTCTGTAATCCGGTGGTATGGATGTTAACTTGGCGGAAAAGCGGATCTGTTCCTTCTCCATAGTTGAAGGTACTCGTAAGTTTCACCCTTGACTCAAAAGGGATATCAAACTTCAAGTGAAAGACAGCCTCCGTTAGGGTATACCCTCCGGCAAAAACCGGATTCGCCGTTCCATCCTGATTGTCTTGATCTCTAAAACGGACATCCAGAGAAGCCATTGCTGAGTTGCCCTGCCAGTACAGACCCGTTTCATACGCTTTTTCGTACCACGTTCGTGTTGCACGCACCACGTTGGCCACGCTCATGGTAGCCAAGCCCCGTATGTAAAAAACTCGCGGATTTGTTCGCGAATAATACCCGATTTCACTTTCTTCGTTACCGGATGAGTACCCAATATACCAGCCGTATGTTGAGCGTTCACTCGGAGTTGCTACTAAGCCCGCTCTGAGACCATAACGGGTGTGGCGATATAAAGGGCGCGGATCCTGTCTGGTTGAACCCTGCTCTACAAGGTGTCGAATCTGAATTCCCCCTCGCACATTATTTCTGTAAAACTTGGGAGAGAGTAATGCGCCTTGTAAACCAACCCTGCGACGGGTCCAGTCTGCCGATGAAGAATCTGCCCATTGATATGGCTGATTCAAAACCATTGGCGATTGAGCAACCCAGGTGATGGCGGCATCCTGCTGTTGCGAAACGTCCATAGCGCCAAGAAGAAGCCAACTTCCCTTTTGCTGAGATCCGATTGCATTAAACCCGCCACGAAATGAAGATTCGGGTTGCTGAACGGTGTAGAAACTACCTCCTTCTGCCATCAGCCGAATGGATGCCTGATTTGGTTCACCCGTGAACCCGAGTGCTGGGAATAATCCATGCTGAGGCGATTCTGATACCAGTGTGTCACCTGATGTCGAAAATAAAGCCCTTGCGGCAGGCGGCCAGAAAAAGCCCCCCGCTACAAGAGATAAAACTAGCAATTTAATCATCAATCAAAACTGCGTGGTGTTGGCGTTGCGATAATTTCAAAATCGTTGCCTGTGTTGTTCGTATTTCGCAGAATTCGTCGTCCGTCAATCATACGTTCGGTTACCCTGCGTGCACTTTCGTTGGTGTACGTTCCAGAAGCGTGTATAAATCCTGCGTCCAGAGAGGCGGGAATGCGCTTGAAACTACCATCTGTCTCGCTTCGAAGTGCCTCAAACGCATCAATGACCAAATCAACAGGTAGTTTAATGCGTGGTGGAAAAGTTGGAGATGCATCGGGAACCGCAACGTGCTCCAACGCATCAAAGTCGTCTGTTCTAAAAATAACCACTGCCGGACCAAATACCGGAACCAACCAGGTAAACCCTCCGGTGAAATACACGCGCTCCATATTTGTAACATTAGGATTGTCAATATCGCGGTCGTCATCACGTTGGTTATACGTCTCAAAATCGGCATTGCCCAAATTTACAGGACTACCTGGATTTCCATTCGGATCTGATTGATGATTTAATCCTGTTTGAGCTATAAGAATGCTTTCTCCGGGAGCGATGGGATAGTCGGTTCCACTACCTGGAATACGCCACACACTGTTCAAATACACATGCTGTTGGTCATCCTGAAACGGTGTTGGTGTAGTGTTCGGATTGATTTGGCCAGATGCTCCATAAACATCGGCAATGTACAATCCGTCGGCATACAAGGTATCGGTGGCGTTATTGTAGATTTCGTGGAACTGATCCCAGAAGTAGTTACCACCGGTGGGGGTTTTCGATCCGGTATAGTACACTTCCTTGAAAACGAAGTTTCCAACTACCGCACCACGTAATCGAATTGGAATTGCCGCATCCGTTTCGTTTAACAGGTTTTGATTGAGCAACTGGGCCGAAAGTGTGACATCCTCTGCGTTTCCGGTAAGCTCAAAAGCCTGATTGGCTGTCAGGGACAGACTTGCATTTATAGTATAGGTACCGGGTACAACGTCTGTAAACTGAACCAGTCCATTCTCATCGGATGTGGCATCTTGCGTAAACTGATCTGTAGTACTGGTTAAGGTAACCTGTGTTCCGGGTGCAAATGACTCGGCATACGTGTCGGGAAAGAATGTCTGAAAGGTTAGATCTAGACGGTTGGCCTTGTCGCTGTTGCAACTCCATAGTACAATAGCAAAAAGGCTTAGTAGTAGTATTCGTTTCATTGATTTGTTCTTTTGTTAGGTAATTTTAGCACATTAATGTGCCCGGTTGAATCGTCTGAGTTGTGCGGAGAAATCGAACCCGAAGAAAATTGGTTGATTCCGCTGAATCAGATTTTGGCTGCGCACCGACCTGTAGGAAGGTCTGCTTGCAAATACATTGTTGATATACACGGAGGTCTGCATTCCCCTGCCTAAAGACTTGCTTAACCGGAAATTGAAAAGCCATAATGGCGGGGGTGATTCCTGTAGGTTAAACCGTTCGCCAAATTGTAGTTGCAGGTTGGACCGATCATCGGGAGGAGCGTTTTCGTCTCCCCAGATGGTGGTTGTACCATTTCTATCTACTGACCCGATTGGGTCGGTTTGAATATTTACAGGTCGGTTGCGGTCGAGCCAAATGGTTTGAGCGAGTATAGAAACTACCAGTCCAACTTCGGGGAGCTGACCTATTACTCGCACACTGGATGTGAGACGATCACGTTCGGTGTCGTAATTGCGGTAAATACCGAGATATTCGGGTACAGTTGCTCCAAAAAGTGGAGATGTGTTAACATACGATCCGGTGTCACCGGCGCGGGTATGAATCCATGCACCCGATAATTGCATCGAAACAGGTGACCCAAGCATCCGGGAATATTCTGTAACCAGTTCTATTCCACGGTTTCTGACAAATCGCGTGTTCGCAGCCTGATCAAACATCCCCAGGAAAATTCGTTTTTCAGGATTGTTTACGTCAATAACAGGTGGTTCCCCTTCGGGAAATGACGAAGCCGTAAATCGATTAAATTCAAGTGGCACAACAATACGGTCGGTTCCGTATGCACCTTCGATCTTCTCCAGGAAACCACTAAAATGGATATCGATTTTACTATGCTGCCAATGAAACCCGGCTTCATACTTGGTTGTTGTATAAGGTGAAAGGTTTGGTATATTCGCATCAACTAGCCGGGTAGTAAGCAGGACAAGACGTTCTTCAGGGTTATCTGCATAGTAACTGAAACTTACCAGGTCGAAATAGCGGGTGCCCGGGAACATATGAGACAGTGTCGGAGATTTGGTCATTTTGCCATAACCGGCATGAAGATGAACGTCAGGGATAACTTCGATGGATGCATTCAGCCGAGGTTGCCAATGCACGTTTCCGTATGAAAAGCTGGTCCCCGAAGGTTGAATCAGATCGGCACGCAAACCGACCTGAAGCAGCGCAACTCTCCATCCAACCTTGCCAACCATTCGTTGGTCGGCATAAGCCCCTGTTTGAATTAACGCCGGTATTTCTTTGAAACTACGTGGACGGTCGCCCACATTATAATTCTGCCGCGGAGGACGCAGCAAGTCGAATTGCCTTCCAGTGCCATTATTTACCTCATAACGAAGTTCTGATCCGACAACCGAGAACATCTGAAACCCGAGGGGCGACCATCTGCCAGAAAACTCTGCTCTCGCATAGTGATTTACTGGCCGACCTTGCACATCAGTTTGATTGAGATACTCAACAGGACCGAAATCACCGGGAGCGAGTGTGTCTGTTGTTGCCGTTGCTAGTGGAAAGAGTCCGCCCCGTGTGACCATTTCCTGGTAATAACTATCCTGCCAATCTCGCTGTAACCGGTACTGCAAGCGCAAGCGCAGATCATATCGCTCGTTGAACGTATGCTGATGTTGTACATTTAAACGCAGTTGACGATCCCGGGAGTACCGTTCACGTTGATATTGTGAGTCGTCTGGGTCTTGACGGCGCTCATCGAGTGTGCCCAAAAAAGAAGTCGTAACGGTGGTAAATGTACCCGGCATGCCAGTCCATGGCTGCGTAACCGTTATCTGCTGATGAAATCGATAATAGTTTTGCAGTTCTTCTCGGGGGTCTTGCTGCGCCGCACTTACATTCGAAATAAAAGCAATACCCCGGGAGCGAAGTCCATCACCAAAACCAGCCCTAAAAGAAGCTTCCGTAAGCGTAGGCGAAAATCGCATTTGAAAAGCGGGCCGCATTGCTCCACCTCTGGTTTGCACCAGCACAGTTCCCGTAGCCACATCCCCGTGGCGGGCAGATGGAATACCACGAATAACCTCAACCCGCTCAATCAAATCAGCCGGAATATCGCGAAGATCGGTGCCGCGCCCGGCAACCGAACTAAATGGCGGCAGCGCTCCGGGAGACGAGTTCAATATCGTTACGTCTTGCTGAAGATTTGCATTATTGCTGATGGGGGCTCCATCCAAAATTATCGATGTGCCAAGTGCATTACTTCGTCCTGCTTCGGCAGTGGTTGGAACCTGGCGAAGAAGCGATTGCTGGGCACCTGAAAGACTTGGGTTGGTAGCTAGCTGACCAGGAATAAGTTGGAGTACATCCGACAGACTGCTTGCTTGAAGATGGTCGATAGCAGCACGTTCAACGACACTTACTGTCCCGGATTCTGACGTATTGCGCTGAGATTGTGCCGTTACGCGAACTTCACCAAGCTCGAGCTCCTGCCAGGCCAGCCGAATACGTACGTGCAACGTGTCGTCAACAGGAACCAAAACAGTTTGGGGTGCTCCATAATAAGCAATATGACGTACAGAAAAAGTTGCCGATCCCGACGGTATTGGCCTGCAGAATGTTCCTTGTGCAGATGAAACCACAACACGTTGTGATGGCTCAAACAAAACCACAACCCCCACAACCGGCTCGTTATTTTCAGCTAGAATTGTTTCACCACACACGGTACCCATCGATTGAGACTGAGCCAGGAGTATTTCGCCACTCCACGCAGATAGCAGAGCCGTAATAAGTAGTGAGAGAATAAAGCGGCATTTCGATCGGGAGTTATACACGTAAAAAGTAAACAGATTAAATAATTGCTTGTGAGTTAGAAAGTTATGTAATTTAGTTAATTAAATGCAACAAAGTTGCAACTGCAATTGAGTTGCAACAAATTAATTTATAAGTCATGAATAAACTATACGTTATAGGCCTCGTTCTACTGTTTACAACCAGCTGTGCTTCTCTCACAGGCGTTCAACCCGAGTCTGCAAGTCAATCACTGCACCCCGAAACCGGGTGTTTCGACCTGACTTCTTTACCTGATGATGATCGAGAACTAGCACGAGATCTTTTATGGGAAGCGTTGGATGAGGTTGGTCTCTACACTATTCTGGACACGCTCAAAGCGGTGAGTGATGTTCGTTCATTCCGCTATCCGGCAATAGAAGATTTCACCCACGCCGATCCAGTCTCAAATTCAGATACAAATAACACGTTGCATCAGATTGAGCGTGTTCTTTCGGTTCTGCATTGCGGTTCGATACACTTTGTTGTTACACCATTTTCTGCTGTATACGACGGTGAGCGTTATTATCAAATTCGCGTTGTGAATGGTACCGTACTTAACACCGTACTAACTACATACCCGGAATTCTGGCAAAATTGGGGATTTGTATCGGGCAGTGATGCAGCCACAATTATAACCGTTGTTGAGTACGAATCCCGCTTTAACAGATTCCGTGGTTACGGTTATCTATATGGCTATCCACCTCATGCAGTAGATTTTTTCGTCGATGCGGCTAGAGAGCAGCAAGACACAGGTGACTTTGTGACCCGCGATTTTGTGCAAATCCCCGCCTACATTCGGGAAACCGGAGCTTTCGTTTATGCAGTTCCGAAGGGACATGAGTTGAACGAAATTGACGAGCAGCTAAAAAACAATGCTACTAAAACGCTCGAAAAATATCGGGCTTTACGAGAAAACAATTCTATTGAACATCCCGAAAAATTAATCCGGTATTTACTTTTCAAAAACAATGCTGCTGTGAATTCAAATTAGGTCAATTGTTTGCGGGCTGATAATGGCGTGAAATCAGCCAAAAGATACTTCCGACCGCGAGTACTATCAATCCAGCAAACACTTCTGCCGGACGAACTGTAATCAAGTACCCCATAAACCAAACGCTTACAATGATGAATAGTACTTGCGGAAACGGATACCAGGGTGATTTATAACCGCCTTCATCACGCTGGGCATGCCCTGAACGAGATGCCCGAAATCGGATTACAATTACGGCAAATACAGATAGGGTTGCGAAGAGTTGTAGTATGAGTCCACTGTAAACCAATACTTGTTCGAACGTGCCGGTAACAACATAGACGCATGCTATTAGTGCCTGAAGCCATATTGCCCGAACCGGTACATCATGTTCACCCTTAGTACCGAGCCATTTCAACGCCCTGTAATCGCGAGCCATAACCTGAACCACACGCGGACCGGCCCACATCATTGCACTGATACTAGATACCAGCATGATACCGATAGCCGTACTCATCCATCGCCCACCAGCTTCACCAAATAGCGCAATTCCTGTGAGTTGGCCAATTTCCAAGTTGCCTTGCAACGATTCGAGTGTGTTATGCCTGAGGAATACTATATTCAGAGCGATATACAACAAGCCTACAAGAAGCGTACCTCCAGCTATTGCTATTGGAATGTTGCGATTCGGGTTCTCGATTTCCTCCGTAATATAGGTTGCAGCATTCCAACCTGAATACGAATAGGTTACATACAGTAGTGAAACGGCAAATGCGGAGGTAAATAGTTCTGGTTTCCAGGAATCATCCCAAAGCAGAGCCGAATTGGAGGGTGTTATGTAGAATCCGGCAGCGATAACCATCAGGATGAGGACAATTTTTAGAAATGTTGTGGTGTTTTGCAGCAGGCTGCTTTGCTTGATTGATATAGAATGCATCATGGCTATAACCAGTATTACGAATACGGCTACGGAGTTACCAGATACTCCAGTGTAAGCCTGTGTGTACCCCTGAAAAGCCATTGCTGCAAGAGCAACCGGGGCGGCAAATCCGACGAGCAAGGATACCCAACCTGACAAAAACCCCGGCAATGGATGATACACATCGGTTAAGAAAGCATATTCTCCACCCGAGCGTTTAAGATGTGTTGCCAACTCGGCATAACTCACAGCACCACAAAGAGCTAGTATCATGCCCAATAGCCAGATCCATATAATCGTCCAACTATTGTGAAGCTCAACTACCTGATACCCTAAACTGGTAAACACACCAGTTCCCACCATATTGGCCACTACGAGACTACCCGCTGTGACCCATCCAATCTTCTTACTTAACATTCTTGCTATTCTCCAAATGAGCACAAGGTACAACTAATGCAACTAAGTTGCATTAGTTTATTGCAATAGAATTAGCATTTGAAAGATCTTTAGAGAAAAATTGCGTATTTGGCTAAAGTGGGTGCTTAAATCAGTCGATTGAGCTGAAAATAATGTTTGAACCTATACAATTTTGAACTGGCACCCTCAAATGATGCAAACATCCCCTTGTATCGGGTTACCATATGAATCAATAACTTTAAACTTGCACCATACAAACTAAAATCCGACCTTTGTCTTGGTCGAGTTATAGCACTTTCCAAGTATTTTCTGGTGTAAGTCTCAAACAAATTTAAACATGAATCGCTTCGAACAACTTCTACATACCGACACAGCTAAAACAACCATCCTCATTCGCTTTTTAGTAGGTGTTGTGTTCGTATCAGAGGGAATCCAGAAATTTTTATACCCTGAAATTCGCGGCGCTGGCAGATTCGAATCGATTGGTATACCTTTCCCCGAGCTCAATGGCGTTTTGGTAGGCGGACTTGAAATCGTTTGCGGACTACTCATTCTTGCTGGTTTCCTCACACGGTTTGCGGCTATTCCGCTGATTGTTATCATGCTTGTAGCCATGTTTACCACAAAGTTACCCATCTTATTGGGTACAGGTTTCTGGGGATTCAGTTTAAGAGAGCTGCACCATTACGGATTTTTAAGCATGCTTCACGAGTCACGCAATGATTTGTCCATGCTCATTGGCAGTATTTTTCTTCTTATTAAAGGAGGCGGATTATGGTCTGTTGACCTCAGACTAATGAAAAAAAAGCTGCCGAATAACTAAATTATTATCCGGCACACTTCACTGCATCTGCATTTCGATCTGCTGCAAAATTGTGGGGTTCTCAACAAGAAATTCGAATCCGGCATCGTCAAGGTATTCAACAGCATACATCTGGTAAAATCCCAGAACCAACGGAATGATTTCGTTATAAAGATTGAACATGTGGTACACATCCTGAAGTCTTGTAAATCCTTCATCCGTGGCAGCTTTTCGCATCATCGCATCATCTAGCCGTTCAATCATGGCCTGCATGTTATATAGTTGAGATATGGCATCGGCCGACTCAAAATCGAAATCCTTTAGAATGCCGCTATTTACAATCATTGCATACGAAGAAGATCTCAATAGGGGTGTCATGGCTCCGCGCCATCCGGCAACATGATATCCGTACTTATCCCGAACATTGAAGTTGGGGTTGGTCTGGATGCTGTCTTTGACGTTGGTAATGAAGTCATCATAGTAGGTGTACATCAGAATCATCCGCTCCTGATTGTACGATAGTTCGCGTACCAAACTCTGCCTCGCATTTTCTACAATACCTTTGTTGATACGGGATTCCCGCCATTGGGTCACCCAAAATCCAAGCATTACCGCGAGTACGATAGCTAAAAATTCAATCATGATGAGGGCTACAAGTGGAACCCTTTCTAGTTTCATGTATTCACTGAATTTGAATAATCGAAGCATGATAACCTCTACTCTTACTATTTGATTGACAGACTAATCCTGTTCCACAATCTGCGCAGAAAACACAAACGACTTTAAGATACTGTTTTTATTACTACTGATGTATTTTTTAAATACGTTTTGGGAGTTTTTGAAGCCTGAGTGTGACCAATATTGGCTACGATGCTTACTGACTCGTTTCGTTATGCTATAATTGGCACATCATCAATACAGATGATAGTTCGTTTTGAGTTGATTGAAAGCAGCCAAGGGAGCTTCCCACGAACGAATGATTTCTTCCGGGGAAAGTCCATCCCGAAATTGATCTTCAAGGGTATGTCCGCCAGCTAAACGTCCAAAACGGGCCCGATGGAAGAATTCTTCAATTTCCTCTTCCGGGGCACTTCTGAAAAACGCGTCAATTACATAAATACCAACCTCAACAGGTCGCAAAGCGTGAGCATCGGTAACCACATGACGAACTCCGTTCACATTTTCGCCCATGAATTTGGCTCGGGTTGCCATTCCAGGAATCGATTCCGGAACAAACGTTACGGCTTCGAACCGTACACCCGGTAATTCGCGGCTATTCAGTTCTTCTGCAAGTGCTTCTCCATCCGCCCAGGGCGCGCCCACCATCAAGAAGGGCTCGTATGTACCTCGACCTTCCGCAGCCGACAATCCTTCAAAAAGACAGGTTCCGGGATACACAAGGGCCGTCTCGAAATCGGGAATATTCGGACTCGGCGGATTCCATGAATCGCCAAAGTATGCATCCCATAATTTACTTCTATCCCAGTTTTCCATCTCTACAACCTGCAAATCCAGATTCTCAACAGCCGGACGCCATTTTTCAGCTTTAATCATATTGGCCAATTCGCCTACTGTTAGGCCATGCGTGACGGGTATAGGATAAAATCCAACAAATGATTCGAAACCTTCTTCCAACATCGGACCTTCAATGAGATCGCCTCCGAGCGGATTCGGACGATCCAACACCATAAACGAAATACCATTTTCTGCGGCTGCCTCCATTCCGTATCCCATAGTCGATATGTAAGTATAAAATCGCGGACCAATATCCTGAATATCGAAAATCAGAACATCAAGTCCTTCTAACATTTCGGGGGTAGGTTTGTAGGTGGAGCCGTAAAGCGAGTGAACAACAACGCCAGTGGCACTATCGACATCCGAATCGATTCGGTCGCCAGCAGGAGCATCGCCACGAATTCCATGCTCGGGTCCGTAAAGGGCGATAAGATTTACATCTTCATGCTCGTGAAGGAGGTCGGCGATATGGCGATCCCCAACGGTTGCTGTGTGATTTGTGATGAGTCCGACATTTTTGCCACTGAGTGCGGCGAAGTTGGACTCAACCAGAACTTCAGCTCCGGTTTTAAGTGGTTGAGGGGTTTCCTGGGCGGGTGCGCAGGCCGTAAAAATGATGATAATTGCGATGAGAGAACTAAATGCTTTCATGAGCTTTGCTTCTAAAATGGAATAAAAAAATCAGTCTGTAGCTGAAAATAACACTGTATAATGATAAAACAATGTGGCTCAATATGAAACCGCTATTGTGTGAAAAGTGGTGAACGAAAAGGACTTCCATGAAGTTAGGTATGCATCGAGGTTTAAAATGAGTTGCTTCGACAAAAACTTCAGGTAGTCGTTTTCAAACTCATAAACTTTAGTCATAACTTATTTACTATGAACAGCTTAGGTAACGCGACGTTTGAAAATTACGTTGGCATGGAGTCTGGCTTCTCTGAAATGGCATACCAGATGTCGGCCCACGTGCTAACACTAGGATATGCAATCATGCTCGCTGCATTATTGTATTTCGTACTCACCATGAAATCTGTATCTCCAAAGTACCGGATTTCTTCCGTATTGTCGGTTGTAGTTATGGTTTCGGCTTTCTTGCTACTCTACGTGCAAGCCGGAAACTGGACATCCGCCTTTACTTTCGACGCTTCAAGTGGCACATATCAACTTGCCAACGATGCCGATTTGTTTAACAATGGATACCGCTATTTGAACTGGCTTATTGATGTACCAATGCTCTTGTTTCAGATCTTATTTGTGGTAACCCTCAAAACAAGCAAATTCTCATCTGTTCGAAACGGATTCTGGTTCTCTGGTACTGCCATGATTATTACCGGATACATCGGACAATTCTACGAAGTTACTAACCCTACTCTTTTCTTCATCTGGGGTGCAATTTCAACTGTATTCTTCTTCCACATTCTTTACCTCATGAAAAAGGTAATTGATGAAGGTAAGCAAGGAATCTCTCCAAAAGCTGCAGGTTATGTTGGGGCAATCTGGACTGTGTTCTTGTTCTCATGGATGCTATATCCAGGTGCATACTTGATGCCATATTTGTTCAGTTTCAGCATGGAACCAGCTCTTACTGAAACAGCTGTTGTTGCTCGTCACATTACCTACACGGTAGCGGATGTAGTTTCTAAAGTGATCTACGGTATTTTGCTAACCCTCACAGCGATGGAGTTGAGCAAAGACGAAGGATACGATTACGACAGTCTGACAACTACCAGCTAAAATGGTGTCGTTTTGATTTAATGAGGCCGCCAATCGCTGATTGGTGGCCTTTTTTGTGTCATTTCGATGGAAGCAACGAATAGTAAATTGTTAGCAAACAGCTGAAAAAATTTATACTGTTATGCTGGGTGCTGATAAAAAAGACCCTTGAAATTAGAGTCTTAGTTGATTCAATCCTGTTATAGTAAACCCTTCCACTAATCACACTCATTAGTACTGATTACCTCGAAACATCAGCGAACCGGGCTTTTAAGGACATACAAACACATTCGCTCGTAGGAAGTGACCAATCAGTTACTCATTCAGTTCGGTCTCAATTTTTCGATTCTCAAGCTCACCCAGAACCCGATTCTTGACCGCATCACCCACAAAACAAATCCCCGCATTTATCGAAACTATTCCAAACAGGCCAATCCAGAACCACAACGCCATGTGACCAAGGTCCCAGTACTCCGGACTATTACTCTTAATAATT